>CAZMAC010000061.1:0-11279 GCA_964564085.1 uncultured Hyphomicrobiaceae bacterium | reverse complement strand
GCCGGGGCCCTCGACTCCTCAGGCGCCGCATCGCATCCCCACCCTGGCAAGTCGGTCTTAAGCCCGGCGCCCCGTCAGAGAAGCGATGGGGAGAGTATTGCGTGAAAGAAATAGGCAAAAGTTAACGTATTAGGAAAATTTCTTGGATGGTGAATGGAAGCTTTACAGCATTTTCAGGAAAAGCATGACCCAGCCTCGTCTTCACGGGGCCATGTTTTGCTCATCTTTTTGCTCATCTGGCTCTAAAAGAAGCGTTGGATGAACTCAATAAAGCCGAGAAATAGCTCCAGCAAATTAAAACCAAAGGCAAAAAGGACAATCACAGCGATAAAAATAGATACTACCCCTTCGGGAAGTACCGTTAAAAAAATCTGAGGCACTTGGAATTTTATGAAATCCATTGTCAGTCCAAGTATTGTTTCCCAATCCCTCAATATTTGCACCAGGAACTTTCCGATATCGATACGTATTTTTACGATCCGGTTACGTTCCAAGTTCAGAGCAAAGCCTCATCATCGCGGCGACGTCCGGTTTCAACCTCAAGCGCTGGTAAGTTCACCGACGTGGACCGCCACTTACGATCCTGGCGATGTTAGCTTATGAATTACACGGATGGTTTCAAGGATATTTTCGCGACTGACATCAATATGCGTGACGGCACGTAAAGTCGTGTCACCAACGGCGCCAACGCGAATTCCTTGCCCCAGCAGTTTGTCGGCGAATTGCTTGGCCGTCATACCAGTTCCCGCCACATCGAAAAAAACGAGATTGGTCTCAACAGGTTTCATGTTCACTTCGATGCCGGTCATACTATCGAGCGCCGACGCAAGCATTTGCGCATGGGCGTGATCCTCGCCCAGCCGGTCCATATGATTGTCCAGGGCGTATAGGCCGGCCGCGGCGAGAATTCCCGCCTGCCGCATCGCACCGCCCAGACGTAATTTCCAGGGCCACGCCGCCGCGATAAAGTCCCGGTCGCCCGCGAGCACGCCGCCGACAGGACATCCCAATCCTTTCGATAAATCGATCCAGGCACTGTCCACGACGTTACAATAGTCACGGCATGATGTACCGGATGCGATGACCGCATTCAATAAGCGCGCGCCATCCATATGCAGCTTCAACCCTTCACGGCGCGCAGCTTCACCAACGGTCTGAAGCTGCGTCAAGGGCCATATGGAACCGCCTCCGGCATTATGCGTCTGCTCGACAGCGACAAGGCCGGTGCGCGGCGCGCGGGCATAACCCCTGGGCCGAATAGCCTCAGACAGCGCATCGGGTTCGAATAGTCCGCGCACCGAACGCACTTCCCGGACGAAAGCGCCAGCCAGGGCAGCGGCTCCGGCCCCCTCCGAATTGGAGATATGGCTCTCTTCAGCGAGGAGTATTTCATCGCCCGGGCGGCAATGAACCAAAAGCGCAATCTGATTGCACATCGTGCCGCTGGGTAGAAAGATCGCGGCCTCTTTGCCGGTCATTTCCGCAACGCGCCGGCATAACTCGTTAACGCTCGGGTCCTCGCGGCGGCTCTCATCCCCGACAGCGGCCGTGGCCATCGCTTCGCGCATGGCGCTTGTCGGCCTGGATGCGGTGTCGCTGACAAGTTCGATACGAATATTGCTCATGCTGTTACCATCGAATTGGGTTTAGGGCTTCAAATAAGTACGATTTGACAATCGATACGCGGCCCGGAGTTGAACTTCTCGGCGAAGAGATCATCTTGACTCCCAATAGCGACAGATTCATGCCGCTTTTTAGCGCTTTTTGTTAGCGCATCTGATCCGCGTATGCTTGCCAGCCGGGCGAAGTGCAAAAAGCAAGCGCGCGAAACCGTTTTCTTTGGAGAAGTCTATGCGCCTCTTGTGTCTTGTCCTCATTCTCTTTGCGGCAACGCCAGCCCTTGCCGACACCTCACCGATCTCAAACCCGCGGCAGCTGACATTTGAGGGCAAACGCGCGGGTGAAGGCTATTTCTCCGCCGATGGTAGCCAGATGATCTTCCAAAGCGAGCGGATGGAGACCAATCCGTTCTACCAGATATATGTCCTTGATCTTGACACCGGGGACGTCGATCGCGTCTCACCTGGCATCGGTAAGACAACCTGCGGCTGGATCCATCCGGGCGGCAAGCGCGCGCTTTTTGCATCGACCCAGTTCGATCCTGAAGCTGAGGCGAAAATGAAAGCGGAGCTGGAGTTTCGCGCCTCCGGCCAGACCCGCCGCTATCAATGGGACTATGATCCAACCTATGATATCGTCGAAACGGAGCTTGAGAGCGGCGAATACAAGAAACTGACCGATGTTTCCGGTTACGATGCCGAAGGCGCTTACTCTCCCGACGGCAAGAAGATCGTGTTCGCCTCCAACCGCCATGCTTATGCAGCGGACCTCTCCAAGGAGGACACCGAGCAGCTGGAACGCGACCCGTCCTATTTCATGGAAATCTATGTGATGGATGCGGACGGCGCGAATGTGAAGCGTCTGACGGATGTGCCGGGTTATGATGGCGGTCCGTTCTGGAGCGCAGATGGTTCGAAAATCACCTGGCGCCGGTTTTCTGAAGACGGCGCGCGGGCGGAAGTGTTTACGATAAACGCCGATGGAACCGAAGAGCGCCAAATCACCCATCTCAATGTGATGTCCTGGGCGCCTTTCTTCCATCCCTCCGGCGATTATCTCATCTTTGCAACGAACCTCCAGGGCTTCTCCAATTTCGAGCTTTACATCGTCGATACGCAAGGCGCGCGCGAGCCGGTCCGCGTCACGGATCGGGAGGGATTTGACGGGCTGGCAACCTTCACGCCGGACGGAAAAACAATCAGCTGGACGTCGAATGCAACGCCAAAGAAGCAAAGTCAGATCTTCCTGGCGAAATGGGATCACGAGACCGCGCTACGCATGCTTAAAGACGCGCCTTTAAGACAGGCCGCCGCTGCTCCTGATATGAAAGAAACCAAAGCCGCAATCGCGGTCGAAGATTTGAAAGCGCACGCCACGGCGCTCGCATCGGAAGAGATGGAGGGCCGTTTGACTGGCACGGAAGGCGAAAAACGCGCCACAGCCTATGTTGCCGATGCATTCACGGCGCTTGGTCTCGAATCCGCTGGCAATAAAGGCGAAATGTTTCAGCCTTTCGAATTTACCGCGGGCGTTGCGCTCGGTGAGGGCAACAGCCTGACGGTGTCTATCGATGGCAAAGAGCAAAAACTCGCGATCGATAAGAATTGGCGCCCGCTCGCTTTTTCCAGAACGGGCAGCGCCGATAAGGCGAGCGTCGTCTTTGCCGGCTATGGCATCGTTGCGCCGGCCTCCGGTGACCGGCCCGCATTCGACAGCTATGGCGATCTGGATCTGAAAGGCAAATGGGTTCTGCTGTGGCGCGGAATGCCGGGCGATCTGTCTGCTGAACGCCGCGTCGAACTCTCCCGATTTGCCGACCTACGCTATAAGGCGTCGGTTGCCAAATCCCGCGGCGCCGTCGGCGTTATTTTTGCGCCGCCTCAGAGAGAAGAATTCACAAACAGCCTGCCGCGCCTTGCCTATGAAGCGACCTCCGGCGTATCCGGCGTACCCGTCGTATCCGTCAGCCGGGATATATCGTCTCGTATGCTGAGCATTCTGGGCAAGGATCTGAAATCAATGAACGAGACGATCGAAGCAGGCAAAAGCGCTGGGCGCGACCTGATCGGCGTCAACCTCACGGGGAATATCGCGCTCAATTTCCAGAAGAAATCCGGACGCAATGTCCTGGCGCGTCTTGAGCTCGATGGCATTGACGAAGGCGGATTGCCGCCGCTGATCATCGGCGCCCATGTCGATCATCTCGGTCGGGGCGAGACATCCGGTTCGCTCGCAGGCGCTGAGGAAAAAGATAAGATCCACTATGGGGCCGATGACAACGCCTCAGGTGTCGCGGCGCTGATCGAAGTGGCGCAGAAACTCGCAGCCGATCACAAAGCCGGAAAGCTTAAAGGCGCACGCGATGTGATCTTTGCGGCATGGTCCGGGGAGGAGCTGGGCCTGCTCGGCGTCACGCATTTCGTGGACAAAATGGCCAAAACCGCAAAGACGGAGGACCTCTCCGACCTCGTCACGGCCTACATCAATATGGATATGGTCGGACGGCTGAAGGATAATCTGAGCGTTGGCGGTCTTGGGTCATCAGACGTTTGGGCCAGTGAGATCGAGCGGCGCAACGCTGTCATTGGTCTGCCGATTGTAACGTCGGATGACACCTATCTCCCCACAGATGCAACGGCCTTCTATCTGAAAGGCGTCCCGATCCTGTCTCTGTTCACTGGCGCGCATACGGATTATCACACGCCGCGCGACACGGCTGACAAGCTGAACTATGAGGGCATGAAGGATATCGCCCGATTCGTCGCGCTCGTCGCCAGATCGCGCGTGCTGGCCAAAGAAGAGCCTGAATATGTCAAGCTCGCGCGCCCGGAAGGACGCAGCAATCGCCGGATGAGCAACGTCTTTCTCGGGACCATCCCGGATTATGCGAAAGACGGCGTGCAGGGCGTGCCGATTTCCGGTGTGGTCAAAGACGGCCCGGCCGAAAGCGCGGGCCTGACCGGCGGCGATGTCATTGTCGGGCTAGCGGGTCAGGAACTTGAAAATATTTACGACTATGTGCGTACGCTGAACGGTTTGAAACCCGGCGAGATGGTCGATATTGCCATTGAGCGCAAAGGCGAACGCCAGACATTTGAGATCACCCCAGGGGTGAGAGAGTGAATTCGATTGGTATCAAGCGAAGCGTAGCCCCGTGAAGCTTGTCCCCGCGGAGGCGGCGAACCGGTATCCAGCCCCGCCTCCGTGAGCCCATGCTTCGCTTGATAGCGCTTTATGTCGGCGCTTCGAAAGGCCGTGAGTGCCGGATCCAGTGCCAATCTGCCTGCTCAAGAAGCGCTTCACGTCCAAGTCGTTCAAAAATATCAGGCAGCTCGTTTTCCATATCGCTGTCCGCCACATTGCGTACGGCTATTTCGGCGCGTTGAAAAGTCTCCAGCGTTGCGGAATATTGCTTTGCAAGTTCCAAATCAGCTGTGCGACCGAGAAATCCGCGTGCAGCAATTCCCATGGCTGCTGTCAGGCTGACAGCAATCTGAAGCTGCTGGATGAACGTCTCCACCCGTATGGTCCCAAAAGGATGGACAATAACTTCGTCGCTGCGCCAGGCGTGAAGACCGTCCCCATATTTAAGAGTCATGACCGCTAGAACAATCGATGTTGCGAATGTCAGCACAATCGACGCTCTGACAATCCAAATGCCAAATATATAACGTTGCCAATGTCGGTTCGCAGCACTTGTGAAATATCTGACTTGCTGATCAAGCCAATATTTGATTGCTGTGTCGTAAAGAGGTTTGACCTTCGATTCCGCACTGCGGCGGAGAAGCTGCTGGTCCTGAGCAAATTCGACGGCACGCACGGCATGTTTAAGCCAGCGCACGACCGCGCCATGTTTCGACAAATAGCTGAGCCACACTGGATTTCGAAGTCCTAGCATTCTCCAGAAAAACAATATGCGCATGGCCTCGGCGAAGCTGCGATATTCCTGATACTTTGCGTCCAGAGACAGGTTGCTCACGTAAATATACACAATAGCCATCACGCCCATCGTGCTTAAAAAACTCCATGATGCCAGGGGCTTAACATCAACCAGACCGAATGCAAATACGGTCGTTAATGCCAGCGCGTAAAGGACCCAATCAGCCAATCTGACGCGCTTTGCGTAATAGATCGATAAGGCGTCCGCCTCTCGGAAAGCATTAGAGGCCTCATAGATGGGGGTCTGGGTTAGGAGTCCTGTGGGCACTAGCGAGGCTTTGGTGACTCTTTGGGCTGCGTCGCGTTGGAGATCCCGATTATAGCTTTCGGTCCGTTTAAGAATACCTCGAATAAGAATTCGCGAATTCTGCGCAGATCCGCGATCCGGGCCATTCTGGTGATCCTGCTCTCCGGTAAGAGGATCAATCCTTATAAGCAGACCCGGTTGGGGCGGATCGAAAAGCGAGATGTCGCCTTTATAGGCTGAATAATCGCGTGGCGCGTAGCCCTGCTGGAACCATTCCACGACATCCGCGGTGCCGCCAAGACCGCGCGCAGGTTTCCCGTCCCAGAGCGCCAGAAGAATTTGCGACTGTTCCGCAATGACTGCGCCGACACGTGCATATTGTGCATCACGCGCCTGACCATTCTGCCGCCATTGCTCGCCCTCAGGAGGTGGAATTTCAAAAACTGCTGCTGCTTTCTTTAGAAGTTTTGAAAACTCGTCACGCGAAGTTTGAGTGGCGAAATCTTCACAAAATTCAGATTCGGGAAAAGGCAGAACGGCAATAAGCTTCGCGCCGAGTTCCTCCATTACAATTTTTGCCACAATCCTGTCGGCGCCTTCGGCGAGACCGGATAAGATCAAAAATGGGCTGTTTCGGTAGGTTCGCTTCAGGCGCCGGCATTCCTTGCGAACGGCTTTGATAATTTTTTCCTTCCTAGCCGAAAAGTCCCGGTGACCGACAGTGCCAAGGACGATCGGAATACGCCCTTCAAACCATCCACGTTTTGAAAAAGCGGTGTCGACGGAACGGGGCTCGGGATGGGTCACTGCCCCGCTTCCTTGATTTTGCTTTTTTGCCGGGACCGAGGTGACCGTGTAGCTTTGTGATCAATATTCGCGAGCATGAGGTTTGTGTCTGAGCATTATAGTTTCAATTTATCTCAAATGTTAAAATTATAGTATAATTGATTGCTGAAACGAGCGCACAAGGGCTTCAATTTCAACGAAAAAAGCTCTTCAGAAGCAAAAGTACTGAGTAATGGGAATTCATCCCGAATGACATTTATCGAATTCAAAGAGAAACTTACCAACTTTTTTAAAACCTATCCCGGAGCTGTCTTTGATGCCGAAGATTATCCCGACTTTACGCGGGGAACGCAGCAAAAATCGCCCCGTGTTTTCGAGACGGCATCCGGCATACAAAAACGGCACTTCCTCTCCTTTTGGACCCTTTTACAGGAACGCGACTTGTTTCTGGAAACGACCCAGCATCTTGCCAAAATTGCTGGGGCGATCCGGGAGCAAACTGCGTTTAAGACGATCGTGACCTGCACGACATCGTCGCGCTACCTTATGGAATATCTCCACAGCGATCTGGAGATCAGCGAAAATCACAAGGTCGATATTAGGTATTTCGGCCCCTTTCCGTATCATGTCGTGGAAGGCAGCGATCTGCAGGATCTGAAAGACCAGCGTGTTCTGATTTTGACGGATGTGATCAGCTCCGGCTCATTGGTAGCTCATCTGGCGTCGGTCGTTCGCCAGCTTGGCGGAGAGGTTGCCGCGATCCTTTCGATCGCTGTGGTAAACCCTGAGTTCTGCCTGCTTGCGCCCCGGAAGATTACTTCGCGCGAGGATTATTCACCGCAATATAAATTGCTCCCCGTTGGTCCCATCGGAGAAAAACTGCCGGTCTACAACATTGTCGATCTTCCGCTACCGAACTCGCCCTCGACGCACCCGCGCGGCGAGGTGATAAAAATCGATCCGATTTCTGTCTACCCGATTGACAAGAAAACGGCGGAACAGGGATTGGAAAGATATGCGCTTGTACCCGATAAAAAAGCGATCGAGATTTTGAAAAAGGCGCAGGCGATCGTCGTCAATTTTTTTGAAGCAGACAGATGCCGATATACTTACGCCGTTCGGATTTCAAAGATTTTGGAAAATGAGTCTGCCGCCAACTATCTCTGGGAAAAGCTTGAAAATCACATTCCCCAAAAGCGCGGCGTGTTGCTCGTTACGACATATGATAAGGGGTGTTTGAGTTTTTCGGACTTTGTCATGCGCAAGCTGGAAGAGATGGGTCGCCATGCCGATGTCTTGCGCGTGCCCTATATCGGCGAATTTGGCGGTGTTGCGTATCCCTTTATTCAAAATGAAAGCCGGCGCATCCAAAATAAGACGATCGTACTGCTGCAGGGTGTTGTCCATACGTCAGCCCGGCTGCGAAGCCTTGTGGCCCTTTTGGCCAGCGTTCGGCCAAAAGAAATTGTCGCGGTCACCTTTTTGGACCGGATGGATAGCAGCTCATCGACCTTCGTGCCGCGTGTTCGGGAGTTGAGCGCGGATATAGAAATTCACAAGCGGCGATTATTCCGGTCTACGATCCCATTTTCTGTGCAGAGTGTTTTTTCCTTACGCGATTTCAGCACAAACGAGATCGCGCGCATGCAGGAAATGATCTCCCGTCTTCTGACCGGCTTCGGAAGCTGGTGTCAAACAAGTAGTTTCCGTATACTGACGGAACATGATCTTAAATATTTCGCGTCCCATCATATTAGCGGCTACGAGTATGAAAGCCATTCACTGCCGCAGCTTTCAGAGCTCGCCGGGACAGGAGCCGATGGAGACCAAAGGCAGCCCAATGCAACTGAGGCGCGCCTCATTTCAATCATTGCGAATGTCGTAAAGACAAGAAATTTCAAACCTCTTATCAATCTGATGGATATCATCAGTGATAAGAGTATTCTCTATCGCGTCGCAGCTTTCATCCTAACTGATATCAGCTATCTGAGAGGAACTGGCGAGTTCAATAGCTTGCGGAAAGTGATTATTGAGCGTTTGCGCCGAAGCCGTTACGCCCGCTGTCAAAAAGAAATCGACGCCCGTATGCGTGACGCGCACGCAGACGCAGACATCAATGAGCTAAAAAACTCCATTCGCGAAGAGGTGCTTGTCGAATCCTACATAATTTTCTGTCTCGCGCTCTTCGCCTTTCTCGACACAAAATATGATTACACCGCACTTTTGGAAGAATTAATGCTCGACCCGAGTTCCAGCGAATTCGGAGAGATGCTTGACGCGGCGCCGCTGAACACGACCATCTACCTCCAGGAAGCCCGCATCCTATGGGCCATCACATTCCTCGCTTATTTGACCGACAGAGAATTTCGCGAAGCACGGCGCAGCCCAAATATCGATACGAATAAGCTCATGGTCGCACAGGCCGGGCGCTTAACCGCCTGGCTGACCCAGAAGCTGGCTTATGATTATGAAAGCGAACAGGAGATCCGTGCGGCGATTTCAAATCTCGATGGCTTAAGAGCCGAACTCGGTGAATACAACCTTCACCGTTATCATGAGATGATCCGGCTGCTGCATAAGCATCTTGTTTTACAACCGCCGCAGCATAATCCAGCGCGAACGACGCTTTATAGTGTGCGGGACGAACTCGTAAATCAGTTTGACCTCGGATATACAAAAGGTGGAAGTATTTCCATCGTTGGCGCAGCAAACCAGCGCGAGGTTCAGGGCCGGATCGAGCAAGGCTGGTTTCAGCTCAGTGCGCTTTCCCAGGTCGGTCAGGCGGCCGCCAATCTATTCTCCAGTACCGAACTCGCCATAAATTCTCTCGCACCGGAACGTTTTCTGCCAAGTTATCAATCCAGTCTCGAACGTTCTCGAAGACCAAGCCCGTTTCAGAACGATGTTACACAACTGTCAGAAATCCTTCTTAGGATTAGACAGAGCAATGTTTTGCGCAGCGAGGAGGTCCAGCGTTTTTCGGAGATTTTGGATCGGATCGATGCAGATCTTTGGAGTTTTGGCGGCACGCCATTACTAAAAAGCTTGTGTCACTTTATACAGCCGCTGGAGACACGTATGAGGGAAGCCCTGACCTATGCGGTGCGAAACCTTCAAACCCGGTCGGGAGGAGAGGAACTCGTTCCGCTCCTACGTCACGCGGTTTTCGAAAATTTCGACGATGACAATCCCGCATTTGTCCTCTGCGAACCGGGTCTTCTGTCCGAGGTGTTCCGAAACATTTTGACCAATATTCGCCATGCTTATCAGGAAGGCGCTTCACTTTCGCCTGTTCACATCAGGAAGCTGCCATCGAATATGAGCGAAAATATCGATACAGGCACTGTCACCGAAAGCAGCCGCTATACGACCGACGTCGAGATCGTTACGCCTGGCGATGCGTCCCAGATTACTATGGACCGCGATCAATCGCCGTCGACCATGACACGTCACAAGGCGGAATTGCAGGACTATGCCGCAGATCTTCGCGTTCAGCCGGGCGATCGAGGTGAAGGTGTTGTGGCAAGACTATCTTTCCGGTCAAGAAATCTGCATGTGGCAAGGCTTAGAAAACAATGGGAGAGCCGGGACGAAGAAACGAAACGGCGTTTCGCGGCTCATATTTTCTTCAAGGGATAAGACCGATGCTTGGCTTAGCTTGGGACGATCAACCTGAACATGACAATTACATTGCAAAGCTTCGTGAAGCTTTAGAGCGGCGCAATGTCAACCTATCCGTCTATAAAAACGAAGATCAATTCATAGAGAAGCTCTATGAAAAAAATTGGGACTTTATCGTCACCGATCTGCTGAAAAGCATGCGGCCCGACAGCAGTATCGATGACGACAAGTTGCATGGCGAGAATGTCGGCATTGAACTCATTAAGACGATTACGCAATCGGATATTGATTGCCCGATCTATTGCGTCACCCACGCACCAGAAGAAGCGGCAAACCACCTTAAAGATTACCCGCGAATCCTAATCCGGCCCAAGAAGCTTGTCGCCCCCTGGGTGGCTGAAGATATTATCCGTGAGCTGAAAAGATTGGGGCGTTTTATCAATAGATCGAGCGTCTTTCTGATCTATTCCTCAGAATCGAGCGATGTGCATGAAGAGGTTGCTCGGTGGCTTCACCAGATCGGCGCACAAGTGGAGTCGGTGGGGCCTGGGAAGCTGAAGGACCATCTGTCACAGGGGCTCGTCGACAAAATCACGCCATGCGGTTCAATTCTTGCAATCTGTACGGCGGATGATGAATGGAGTTCCGATAATACCTATCACCCACGGCAAAACATTATGGTCGAAATGGGCATGGCGCTCGCACTCTATAAGGGACATGAACGCCTCATCATCATGCAGCAGCGGGCGTCCGAGACCTCACCGGCAGCAATCTTGCCGAGCGACCTTGACGGTCTTTTAACGATTCCCTTTGCGCAGGAGAACGTTTCCGAGGCATTCTCTCTCATTTCCAGAGCACTGAAAGAGCGCGGATTTCCTCTTCAAGTTTAACGAGTCGATATTTATTCGTTTTAACAATCGCCGCCAATGAGTTGTACTAAGTCTTGGTCGGTATTTTGAGATGATAAAAAGATATTCACGCTTGAGAGAGAGGCGTTTGGTCATGTCAATCAGACGTCTGCAATGTCATTTTGCTTTCCGTAGCCTTCGTCGGACAAACGATCTGC
>CAZMAC010000060.1:0-11305 GCA_964564085.1 uncultured Hyphomicrobiaceae bacterium | reverse complement strand
AGGGTCGCGGAACGGCGGTGAGCTTCGTATTTCTTGCCTTATCGGCATCCTTTGCCGAAATCCGGCCGTCTTCGGCCATACGCTCAATGACCCAGTTGCGTCGCGCAGTCGCGCGTTTCCGATGGCGCAACGGGTGGTAATTATTCGGCGCCTTAGGCAGAGCTGCCAAATAGGCCGCTTCTTCAATCTCCAGGTCTTTCAGCTCTTTGCCAAAATAATTCAGCGCCGCCGCCGCAACACCATATGAACCTATGCCGAGGTAAATCTCGTTGAGATACAACTCCAGAATCTTCTCTTTTGGAAAGGCGCGCTCGATCCGGATCGCCAAGATCGCTTCCTTGAGCTTGCGCATGATGCTGCGCTCATTCGACAAGAGAAAATTCTTCGCAACCTGCTGGGTTATCGTCGATGCACCTTCCATCCGGCCACTGCCTTTGATGGCCCGCTGAACGTTTGTGACCACAGCGCGCGCAATACCCTGAAAATCCAACCCGGTGTGCCGAAAGAAATTCTGATCCTCTGCGGATACGAATGCATGGATCACACGTTTCGGTATTGCGCTGATGGGCATATAGATGCGCTTCTCCCGCGCAAATTCGCCGATCAGGCTGCCGTCATTGGCATGGACGCGCGTCATAACGGCTGGCTCATATTTCGCCAGACCTTCGTAGTCCGGTAAATCTTTTGAGATTTGCCAAAGGAAATAGCCCGCCACTGCCGCAGCAGCGAGGAAGAGAATCCCTCCTGCGGTGAAAGCAAAGCCCAAAAAGCGTAACACAATGCTCTTGCGGCGCTTTCTCACTGGTGGAGGCATCATAGGCGCATGAGGCTGCATGAGCTCGTTATATCCCCGATTTAGCTTGCTTCACTAAAGATTTCAGCTGCGCCGAATTTCTAGCCTGGCGCGCTCACGAGACGTTTGGCAAAAAATACGCTTATCGACTCCCGGATCGCGTCGGCAACTTTTGCCCGCCACTTATCAGAGGTCAAGGACCTTTCATCCTGCTTGTTGCTTAAATATCCGAGTTCCAGAAGAACGGAGGGCACGTCCTGAGCCTTCAATACCTTAAAATTTGCAAAACGATGGGGGCTGGACGTCATTTGTACGGTCCCGTCTAGCTTATCCAGCAACAGTTTTGCATATGATACGGATAGATTTTTGGTTTCCCGGTGCATCAGATCGATCAAAATGCTCGCCAAATCGTCATCCGTACTATTGGGCAACTCAACGCCTGCCAGGACATCTGATCGGTTTTCACGTGCGGCAATGAGTTTCGCCAATTCGTCGGAGGCCTCTTCGGATAAGGTATAAATGCTGGCACCACGCACTTCTTTTATCATCCTTGAGTTCACAAGGGGATGCTTGATATCGAGCGCATCGGCATGAACGGATATAAGCAAGCTTGCCTGATGTTTGCTGGCAAATTCGACCCGCGCATCAAGCGGAACGAAAATATCCTCCTCACGCGTCATAAAAACGCGGTAACGCCCTTTCTCCTCCAGCTTTGCCTTCAAGACTTTGCAAAACTCAAAGACAATGTTCTTTTCATAATGTCCTTCCGCACTGATTGTACCCGGATCCACACCCCCATGCCCCGGATCCAGCACGATAATGGGTTTGCCTTTACTCTTTTTCCCAGAACTGTCTGTTCCGGCTCTTATTCCTCCAACGCCCTCTGTACTTGTCTGAAAGCTTTCAGCGGAAGCTGATCGGTTGAGGTATTGGCGATTGCGTTGCTGTTCAAACTTTTCCGGCGTCGTTTGCACCAGATCAATGACAAGACGGGCCGGTTGTCCGTTATCCGCAGCGCGCACAAAGGCCTTATCGATAAGAACAGGCCCGACAACATCGATCACGATTCGTGATTTACCCTGCGCAAAAAGGCCATAGCGGAACGCGCTAACGAGCCCTTTGCCCTTGCCTCCGAGCCCACTTGGCATCTGGAATTTAACCTCAGGCAAATCGACAATGACGCGATAGGGATCAGATAGTAGAAAGGCACGAAATTCGACAGTTTCGGAAAGGTCGGCAACAAACCGTGTCCGATTGATGTCGCCGCCTATCCGAGCATCCCTCGCCACGGCTGACCCGTCAGCTGCAAGCGAATAGGTTGGCGAAAAGGCCAGAAACAGTCCCACGATCACAAGGCTTGCCAAGCCAAACAGACCCAGCTTTTGCGTACCCATCGGCAAATTCGTTGCTCCTTCCTGACCGGCTTGTAGCCAACTGATTAGCACTATGTGGGTTTTAACGTTCATGATAAAGATCAGAATTAAGGTAACGTTGTGATTTGCGTGCTACGCACAACCATCGGCGGTTCTAACACTTGCCGAGCCGAAAGACTGAATGTATTAATGACGACTCGTAAGGATCTAAAAAGGTGGTAACGCCGAACGCATGAGGCCGCAAGCCTAAGATAAGCTTTGCAATTTCTCTGCATTGATCCACGATAAAAGTTCTCGCTTCAAATCTGCCCCGAAATGTGGGGCGAGATTCGGTTAGTGAGAAAATTGTGAGTTCGGGCAATTGCAGCCGGATCGGCGAACCCGAGGAATTTTCGAATTTTCGTTCCTAGCGCGGGTTGAATTGGCGCAGCAGGAACGCCGCGGCGATTGTTTGTATCAAATAGACACAATCTCCGCTTTTGGACTGAAAAACTGGGATGTCACGGACCATCGAAGCGGGTTCGGGTATTTCGAAATGTAACCATCCTGCGCTCCGGTTTTAACATGCGCGCCATGCTTGAAAAATACCGACCGTTAAGCAGCCTGCCAGCCTTAGGCATGCGGCTGTCTTGCGGCTGGGCTTTCAAAGCGGGTCGCTGCACGACTGGACGCCAACCGATATTACGCGCTCCAGCGCGGATGCGAGCCTTGGGTCAAGCCTTCATGGTTTCCAATCTCCCCCGCCCTGACGCGCGGGAGACATTAAAAAATGGGAAACAAAATGCTTATCGACGCCACACACCCGGAGGAAACCCGGGTTGTGGTGTTTCGCGGTCATCGCGTCGAGGAATTTGACTACGAGTCCGCATCCAGAAAACAGCTCAGAGGTAATATCTACCTCGCAAAAGTGACCCGTGTAGAGCCTTCCCTTCAAGCTGCTTTCGTTAATTATGGAGGAAACCGTCACGGCTTTCTCGCTTTCAACGAAATCCACCCCGATTATTATCAGTTGCCGATGGCTGAAAGGCAGGCTCTGAAACAGGAAGAAGCTCGGCTGTCGCGACGCGGCTCCTATGACGGGGATGAGGTCGAACCGGCTGCTGACTATGCCGAAGATGGCAACGACCAACAAGATCAAGAGCTTGGTTTCGACGGTCGCAACGCGGACCACGATGATGCGGACCAGGATTTTGAGCGGCAGGCGGACTTAACCCAAAACCTCGACGACGAAAAAGAGGAAGAGGATCGGAAAAACCAGACCACGGCTCTCGAAGCTGCTCTTCCACCGACCATTTTTTCAGCCAAAACAACGAAGCTCAACGCTACTGAAACGAAAGAAGCACGGGATTCGGGCACGGATGAAGAGCCAGCCGACTCAAAGGCGACCGAAACAACCGAGAATACATACGAAATCGCGGATAACGCGCAAACCGATAGACCCGATCATACACACCACCGAGATAATGCAACTGGTCGGGGCGATGAGAATGATCAAACCGACGCTGAGGAAGGCTCGGACGACGATGTCGAGTCTGTCGGCAGTGAAGACGCTTTGGAGGAGTTGCCGCAGCGCAATCGCAGGCGCAGGCGGAGTTATAAGATCCAGGAGGTCATTAAACGTGGTCAAATTCTCCTTGTTCAAGTCGTCAAGGAAGAACGGGGAAATAAGGGTGCAGCCTTAACAACCTACCTATCTCTTGCCGGACGCTACACGGTTCTAATGCCGAATACGGCTAGCGGTGGTGGGATTTCACGCAAGATTTCTTCTCCAAGTGACCGTAAGAGATTGCGGGAAATTGCTGGCGAGCTGGATGTACCGGAAGGGATGGGGCTTATTATCCGCACTGCTGGCGCATCGCGTACCAAGACTGAAGTTAAGCGTGACTATGAATATCTTTTGCGCCTTTGGGAAAATGTTCGTGATCTGACACTTAAATCGACCGCTCCCTGCCTCGTTTATGAGGAAGGTGACTTGATCAAGCGTTCGATCCGTGACCTTTACAGCCGCGAAATCGATGAAGTTTTGGTCGCAGGTGACGGCGCTTATCGAGATGCCAAGGACTTCATGCGAATGCTGATGCCCAGCCACGCAAAGAACGTCCAGCCTTATAAGGAACCGGAACCGCTCTTCACCCGATTTGAGGTTGAGCGTCAGTTAAATGCCATGTTCAGCCCGCAAGTCACACTACCGTCGGGCGGCTACATCATCATCAACCAAACCGAAGCCCTTGTCGCGGTCGACGTCAATTCGGGCAAATCAACCCGGGAATATTCAATCGAAGACACAGCGCTTAAGACAAATTTGGAGGCAGCCGAAGAGATCTCCCGGCAACTCAGGCTGCGCGATCTCGCGGGGCTTATCGTCGTCGATTTCATCGACATGGAAGAAAAGCGCAACAACCGTGCGGTTGAGCGCAAGCTTAAAGAATGTTTGAGAAGCGATCGTGCGCGTATCCAAGTTGGCCGGATTAGCCATTTCGGTCTCCTGGAGATGTCGCGTCAGCGCATTCGCACCGGTATGGTCGAAGGATCGACGATTCCATGCGCTCACTGCCATGGCACCGGTTTTGTTCGCTCCACGGAGTCGGTTGCTCTTTCAGTTTTGCGCAGTCTCGAAGACTGGTTACGAACCAATTCGCCTTGCGATTTGAATGCGGTTGCATCGAACGAGGCCGCGCTTTACATCCTGAACCACAAAAGAAGTTATCTCCGCGATATCGAAACACGACACGGTGTTGTTGTCAGCGTGTCGTCGAGCGAGCGGATGCACGGTGCAAATTTCTATATCGAGAAAGTTTCGACTGCATCAGTATCAGGCGCTGTAAGCGCTCCGATTACACAAAGTGACCGTATCATTCAGCCCTTTGAGTCCGAAGGCCGTGAAGTTACGGAAGACCAGGAGCGCCGGTCACGGCGCAGACGACGCCGCAGACCTAGACGCACCGAAGACGACCAGCGCACGCCGGGCGCTCCGATGCAAAGCTCTGCGGACGAAAAAGCCGGCGAAAACGATGTTTCAGGCGAGGATAGAGGTACCACCAGCGCTTATTCCGATGCGGACGATGGTGAGGATAAAACAAAAAACCGCCGGCGGTCTCGGCGACGCGGACGGCGGGGCGGCCGCCAGCAGCGCACAGCGCGTTCAAGTGACGCCGCTTTGCGCGATGAAAACGCGTCGACGGTGCAAAAAAGTGAGCAGCCTTCCATTGAAGAGGATGCACCTTGGTTCGATGAGGAACCAGGCAAGGCTGAAGATCGCAAATCTGAAACAATGATAGAGGAGGGACCGGCTTCGCAGAACGAAATGTCGATCCGCGACGATAGATCCTCCTTTCGCAGCCAGCCACGCCGTAAAACCGAACACAGCGCAAACGGAAGCGGAAAGCCCAATGGGCACTATCAGAAAGAGCTCGGGAATAACCAAAGCAATCCAGAAAATGTGGATGCGGGCGATACGGCTGAAGCGGCAGTAGACGAAGCGCCTGTGCCGCCAAAGCCTAAGCCGAGAGGAACGAGGCGCGGCTGGTGGCAGCGGCGTGAAGCTTAAAGCCGGGTAGACTGAGCGCATAATGCGGTCGATGAGCTTGGCCGTATTATTCGCTCCTTGCTCGCGCGCCAAGACAATCGTGTTTCGACGAAATCGCAACACAGTCCGAGATCGGGTCGAGAAGCGTAAGCATCGTCTGCCGTCCATTTTCCCGCTTTCGCATAATCCAGATAGCAGACTTTGTCTCAGCGCCGCCAGTTCTTGAGTCTTTTTGCAGCTTCGGCCATCCCTTCATATGACCCGGCATAGGAAAAGCGAAGAAACTGGCGACCCCGGTGTGGATCGAAGTCGATACCCGGCGTAACGGCGACGTTTAAAGCCTCCAGGATTTGCCGGGCAAAAGCGGTGCTGTCATCCGTCAAATCCGAAACATCGGCATAAAGATAAAAAGCGCCGTCCGCCGGAGCGAGTTCTCTAAAACCCATGCGAGGCAGTTCATTTAACAGCAAATCACGGTTCTTCGCGTAGACCGCCTTATTCGCCTCAAGCTCCTCAGTTGCGTCGAACGCAGCGAGTGCACCAACTTGGGATGCGGCCGTTGGCGAGATGTAAAAATTCTGCGCAAGTCGTTCAACCGTTCGCACGAGCGGAGAGGGCACAACCATCCAGCCAATCCGCCAGCCAGTCATGGAATAATATTTCGAAAAGCTGTTAATGACGACGACATTGTCATCAAAAGCAAGCGCCGTTTGAGCGGGACGGCCATAGGTTAAGCCATGATAGATTTCATCAGAAATTACGGTGACTCCGCTGGCCTGGCACCAATCGCAAACGGCTACAAGGCTCTCTTCGCTCATCAAGGTGCCGGTCGGGTTTGCGGGACTGGCAAAAAGAAGACCGGTGCGATCGCCCACTTTGATCCCGGAACTCTTGAGAAGCTCAACTGTCGGCATCCAGCGCTCATCTGGTCCAACCGGCACGCCGACGGGATTGAGCCCCAGCGCATGTACGATATTTCGGTAACACGGATATCCGGGCTCCGGCAGCAGGATCCGTTCCCCCTCGTCGAACAGAGACAGAAATGCAAGCACAAAACCGGCCGAAGAGCCCGCCGTTACGACGATGCGCTCGGAGTCAATATTCAGCCCATAGGTCTCTTTATAATGCAGCGAAATCCGCTCGCGCAGTGCAGGCATACCGAGCGCTTCTGTATAGCCAAGCACATCGCGTTTGATCGCCTCAATAACCGCCTCACGCACTTTCCTGGGCGCAGCTGTTCCCGGTTGGCCGACTTCCATATGAATGACATCTTGTCCCAATGTCTGCCGTTCATTGGCAGCCCGCATGATATCCATAACGACAAAAGACGAAATCTGGCTACGCCGTGACAAAAGCTCCGGTACAAACTTTTGTGACCGGTTCGATACATCTCGTTGCACTGTTTATACCTCTCATCCGGAAACTGTCATTCTTATGCCCAATTGGGCGCGTCCTAATTATCAAATGAAAAATCGGTACTTATGCTGAAAGTCTGCCTGACAGATTTCGCTGTATTGACCGGCGAAGACACTCACTCTAGGCTTCGCACAGAATTTAATAAGCGAAACAGACTTAAGGCAAACTTCTGATACATGGTGACAACAAAAGTGTCTTATCCAAGCTCGAGCAACTCTTGGTACGGCATCCGCCGTACGGCGCGGAGCTTTCTCGCTGCATCTCTTACTGCAGCATTCTTACTAACACAGACGGCAAGCAGCTATGCTCTTGGTCTCATTCGCGACTCTGAGATCGAGAACCTCTTGTCAGATTACGCAACGCCCATCTTTAAAGCCGCAAATCTAAGCTCTCAAAACATCAACATTCACATTGTGAATAAGAAGTCCTTCAATGCCTTCGTCATTGATGGACAGAACATGTTCATTCATGTCGGGGCAATCACCAAATCGGACACGCCGAACCAGCTGATCGGCGTGATTGCTCACGAGGCCGGTCATATCGCTGGCGGTCATTTGGCGCGTTTGAAAGTGCAGATAGCGCGTATGCAATCGGCCGCTTTGATCATGAATTTGATCGGAATAGGCGCGATCGTTGGCGGTGCTGTATCAGGCGGCGGAGGTAACGATGTCGGCGAGGCGGGGGCTGCCGTGCTTTATGGCGGGACGTCGCTGATACAGCGATCAATCCTTTCCTATCGACGCGCCGAAGAGTCCGCGGCCGACCAAGCAGCTGTTACCTATCTGAACCGGACCAAACAATCAGCAAGAGGAATGCTGGAGACGTTCCGGCATTTCGCTGACCAGTCTTTGGGTTCGCTAAACTATATCGACCCGTACATTCAAAGCCATCCCATGCCACAGACGCGTATCGCGCAATTGCGAGATTTGGCCGAACGCAGCACTTATTTCAACCAAAAAGACCAACCTACTCTCCAGTTCCGCCATGATATGGTGCGCGCTAAACTTGAAGCGTTCACCAACAAGAACAATCCGCGCTATGTGCTTCGAAAATATCCTGAAACCGACCGCACGCTGCCCGCGCGCTATGCACGGGCCATCATGCTCTATTTCACATCTGGCATTCGGGGTGCATCGCAAGAGCTGGATGCACTTATTGCCGAACAGCCGAAAAATCCCTATTTCCATGAGTTGAAAGGGCAGTTTCTGCTGGAAAGCGGCAAGGCGTCGTTGGCGATACCGTCATTACGCCAGGCTGTCTCCCTGGCGCCGCGGGCTGGTCTCATCCGTGTGATGCTTGGCCAGGCTCTTATCGCGACAAACGACAACTCGCTTCTGAAAGAGGCCATCGGACATTTGCAAAAAGCTCTGTTGCGGGAAAAGCAATCAGTCGTTGGTTACCGCCAGCTTGCCATCGCTTTTGGGCGTCTCAATCGTATCCCCGAGGCTCAGCTTGCATCAGCCCAGGCTTTTTTCTTTGAGGGCAACGCAGATTTTGCAAAGGTTCATGCAGAACGTGCTATTCGTGCTTTCCCTGAAGGATCGCCAAATTGGGTGAAGGCAAATGACATCATTAGCGATGTTGAAACTTACAAAAAGCTGGCCAAAAGCTAGCCGTTTGATGAATTTTGGATATTGGAGCACCGGATGAGCTTTAAACGCAATTTTTTTGCAGGAGCAGCGATGCTGGCTACTGCAGCCGCTGTGTCATTTCCTTTGCTTGCTCAAGAGCAAGGTCAGTTCGACGCTACACAAAAAGAGGCTATCCGCGGCATCGTAAAAGAATATCTGCTCGAACAGCCCGAAATTTTGCGTGATGCCATTGCTGAGCTAAACCGGCGTCAAGAAGAAGCGGCCGCAGAAGAGCGTCAAAAAGCGCTTTCCTCCCTCTACAAG
Source organism: uncultured Hyphomicrobiaceae bacterium (assembly GCA_964564085.1). Taxonomy (GTDB): domain Bacteria; phylum Pseudomonadota; class Alphaproteobacteria; order Rhizobiales; family Rhodomicrobiaceae; genus JAHQVI01. The sequence continues at coordinate 2,302 of CAZMAC010000060.1, read as the reverse complement.
GAAGAGACACCTTTCAGTACGGGCGATGGGAAAGTCACTCTGGTGGAGTTTTTCGACTATAATTGCGGTTATTGCCGCAAAGCTTTTGAGCAGATCGTCGATTTGACGAAAGAGGAAAAAGACCTTCGTGTTGTTTTTGTCGAATTTCCAATTTTGTCGGAGGATTCACGCGTTGCTAGCCAAGCTGCTATTGCATCGGAGAAGCAGAATAAATATTGGGAATTTCATAGCGCTTTGATGGAGCACAAAGGCCCGGTCACCTCAGATGCCGTTTTTAAAATCGCTGCGGATACTGGTCTGGACGTTGAAAAGCTTAAAACGGACATGAAAGCACCAGAAGTTGACGAGTTGATCGAAAAAAACCTTCAACTCGGTACAGCGATAGGCGTTCAGGGGACCCCCGCTTTCTTCATTGGCGATGAAGCAATTCCCGGTGCTCCGCAGGAATTAACATCGATCCTGAAAACGGCTGTGGCTAACATCAAGGAAAAGGGCTGTAGCGTTTGCTGAGGAATCGGCTTGCAATTGCGCCGGTTGCTCTTTTCAGAGATAATTCAGCCTGAAGTGCCCAAGGCCGCATCAATGGCGGCCTTATTTTCTTGGGTGCCCATGTCTCTTAGACTTAGACCTTTCGCTAAGATAAGAATGAAACCGATTTACGTTCTCAACGGCCCTAATCTTAATCTTCTCGGGAAGAGAGAACCACAGCTCTACGGCGCAGAGCGGCTCGCGGATATACGCCTGCTTCTAGAAAAGCGGGCGGGATCAATCGGGCTGGTCGTCGATTTCAGACAAACCAATCATGAGGGCGTGCTCATCGATTGGGTCCAGGAAGCAAGCGAGAATGCCTCCGGAGTCATTATCAATGCTGCGGGTCTCTCGCACACATCCATTGTGTTATTAGATGTTCTGCTAGCAATCAGCATTCCCATTATTGAGGTGCATATCACAAATATTTATAAGCGCGAGACGTTCCGGCAGCACTCTTTCGTGTCTCAAGCCGCAGATGGGGTAATTTGCGGATTAGGTCCCAAGGGCTACGAATTGGCTCTCGATGCCATAGCGTTGCGGCTTCAACCAGAAGACAAGAATTCGCTGGACGTGTGACGGGGGACAACAGTCGTGATTGGCGATATGAACGGTAAGAACAAACATCAATTGGTGGATGAAGGGCTCATTCGCGACCTTGCGGAGCTCCTTAACGATACAGGCCTGAGCGAAATCGAAATCGAACAGAAGGGCTTGCGAGTCCGTATTGCACGAAATTTAACCGTGGCTGCCAATGTTCCTTTTGCCCCGGCCACTGCCAACAGCTCTATCGAATCAGCCCAATCATCACAGGTTGCGGCGCGTGATAACGAAAGCCATCCCGGTACTCTCAAATCGCCCATGGTTGGTACGGCATACCGTGCGCCTGAGCCTGGTGCACCACATTTTGTTGAAGTCGGCTCTGTCGTGAAGCATGGTCAAACGGTGCTGATTATTGAAGCCATGAAGACCATGAATCATATACCGGCACCGAGGCCGGGTACTGTAAAAGCAATCCTTGTGGAGAACGGCCAGCCGGTCGAATTTGGCGAACCGCTGATCATCATCGAATAGGCAGCTGGCGGGATAATGTTCGATAAGGTGCTCATCGCCAATCGTGGCGAAATCGCATTGAGAGTGCAGCGCGCTTGCAAAGAACTCGGCATCCAGACGGTCGCTGTTCACTCAACCGCCGACGCGAATGCCATGCATGTGCGTCTAGCCGATGAGAGCGTTTGCATCGGGCCCCCTTCAGCATCTGAGAGCTATCTGAATATTCCAGCGCTCCTGGCGGCGTGTGAAATTACAGGTGCAGACGCGGTTCATCCGGGCTACGGTTTTCTTTCGGAGAACGCCCGCTTCGCTGAAATCCTCGAAGAGCACGATATCACCTTCATCGGCCCGACTTCTGAACATATCCGAATTATGGGCGACAAGATCAAAGCAAAAGAAACCGCTCAGAAACTCGGTATACCCGTAGTGCCTGGCTCTGAAGGTGCGATAACCTCTGATAAAGAAGCTCAAGCGACTGCAAAAGGCATTGGCTATCCGGTGCTCGTGAAGGCTGCCGCTGGTGGCGGGGGCCGGGGGATGAAAGTCGCTCTTAGCGAAGACGACCTCCCGGTCGCACTTGCCACAGCGCGCGCAGAGGCAAAAGCTGCATTTGGCGATGATGCGCTTTACATGGAGAAATATCTGTCAAAACCACGGCATATCGAAATTCAGGTACTTGGTGACGGACGCGGCAAAGCAATTCACATCGGTGAGCGGGATT
>CAZMAC010000059.1:0-11316 GCA_964564085.1 uncultured Hyphomicrobiaceae bacterium | reverse complement strand
ACTGCTGTTCATGGGCGGTGAATTCGGCCAGGAGCGCGAATGGAACCATGACCGCTCGCTTGACTGGCATTTGCTGTCGCACGCCGACCATCGCGGCACGCAGACTCTCGTCCGTGACCTGAACAAGCTCTACCGGACGACACCGGCCCTGTATCAGCGCGATTGCGACGCGAGCGGTTTCGACTGGATCGAGGCGAACGATGCCGATCACAGCGTTCTTGCTTTTCTGCGCAAGGGCAATCCCGGATCGCCGCCCGCTCTCATCGTTTGTAACTTCACGCCAATGGTCCGCCATAATTACCGGGTCGGCGTCCCCTCAGGGGGCGGCTGGCATGAGCAGCTAAACACCGATGCTGAAATCTATGGCGGCTCCAATGTCGGCAATGCCGGACGCGTCGAAGCCTCCGAGGTGCCATGGCACGGTCAGCCGGCGTCCCTTGAATTGACGCTGCCGCCGCTGGCAACGATCGTCTTAACGCCTGCAACATCAACACAAATAAGCTGAGAAAACCAAATGGTTCGAGGTACGACCCGCGTTGAGGCCGGTCTTCCCTATCCGCTGGGTGCGACGCATGACGGCTCCGGCGTCAATTTCGCACTGTTTTCCGTACATGCCACCAAGGTGGAGCTTTGCCTTTTCGACGATGCCGGGAAGAAAGAGACGGCTCGGATCGCATTGCCGGAATACACCAACGAGATCTGGCACGGCTATATTCCAGGTCTGCAGCCAGGGCAGCTCTATGGCTACCGCGTCCACGGCCCTTACGCCCCGAATGAAGGCCACCGGTTCAATCCGAACAAGCTGCTCCTCGATCCCTATGCCAAGGCCTTGAAAGGCCGCCTGATCTGGGACGACGCCCATTATGGCTACCAGGTCGGCGCGGAAGAGGAAGATCTGTCCTTTGATGAGCGCGACTCCGCTCCGTTCATGCCGAAATGCCGGATCGTCGAAGCCGCATCGCGCCGGCGTTATTCCTTTCCCTGGCGGCGGGAGAGCCGGCCCCGCACGCCGTGGACCGACACAATCATTTACGAGGCCCATGTGAAGGGCATGACGATGCTTCATCCCTCGGTCGGAAAGTCTGCGCGCGGTACATTTACCGGGCTGGCCGATCCGGCCGTCATCGACCATCTCGTCAAGCTCGGCGTTACGGCGATCGAGCTGTTGCCGGTCCAGGCCTTCGCAAATGAGCGGTTTCTGGAGGGAAAAAGCCTCAGCAATTATTGGGGCTATAATACGATGAACTTTTTCGCGCCCGCTGAGCAATATCTCCCGGCGGGCGGCGATATTCACCAGTTCAAGCTGATGGTTCATCGTCTCCACCAGGCGGGCATCGAGGTCATCCTCGACGTCGTCTATAATCATACCGCGGAAGGCAATCATCTGGGGCCGACCTTGTCCTTCCGCGGCATCGACAATGCGAGCTATTATATGCTCGGAGACGATCCGCGGTTTTATTTCGATACGACCGGCTGCGGCAATACCATCAATCAGCGCCATCCGCGCGTTTTGCAAATGATCCTCGACTCGCTGCGCTATTGGGTGGAGGAATGCCACGTTGACGGCTTCCGTTTCGATCTGGCGACCTCGCTGGCCCGCGAACTTCGAGGCTTCGAGCCGAACGCCACCTTTCTTGACGCTATTCGCCAGGACCCGCTCCTGTCGCAGGTCAAGCTGATCGCCGAGCCCTGGGATGTCGGTGAATTCGGCTACCAGCTTGGCAATTTCCCGCCGGGCTGGGCGGAATGGAACGGGCAATATCGTGATGATTTGAGAAGTTTCTGGAAAGGCGATGAGGGCTATCTGCCGGCGCTCGCATCCGCCATGCTCGGGTCTGCGGGACTGTTCGACAAGCAAGGCCGGCGGCCGTGGTCGAGCGTGAATTTTGTCACCGCGCATGACGGTTTTACGCTGGCCGATCTCTATGCCTATAATGAAAAGCATAATGAGGCCAATGGGGAGGAGAACCGCGATGGTCATGATGACAATCGAAGCTGGAATTGCGGCGTAGAAGGGCCGATCGACGATCCGAAAATTCTTCAGTTGCGCGCGCAAATGCGCCGTGGACTGATGATGGCACTTCTTCTGTCGCAGGGAACCCCGATGATCTTAATGGGCGACGAGATCGGCCGCACACAGAACGGCAACAACAATGCCTATTGCCAGGATAACGAGCTGTCCTGGATGGACTGGGCGAATATCGAGGACGAGGACCGGGCCTTTTTCGACTTCACCGCCGGCCTTATCGATCTGCGCCAGCGCCTGCCGCTGCTTCGCCAGACGGAATTCCTCCACGGCGAGCCAGCTGTGCGCGACGGCACGAAAGACATCACCTGGCTCCGCCCCGATGCCAAGGAAATGCAGGACGGAGACTGGTCCAATGGCTATTCGCGCAGCGTTTCGCTCATGCTCGCTCAAGGCGGAACCGCCCCGCTGCTGATTATGCTCAATGCCTATCATGAGGATCTTGATTACCGGACACCGAAGCCGAGCGCCGTTCTCGAATGGCGGCTTCTCGCGGACTCGGCGCGGGGCTTGATCGAGCCGAATGAGCCCAGCATCGCGCCGGGTGAGACCGTTGCAATTCCGGGGCGGGGCGTGTTGCTGTTTGAAGGGCGTATTGCATGAGCGGGAGATTTGCTTTCGAGCGGAAATGGGGCGCTGAGCCGCTGGGAGATGGCCGCGCACGATTTCGCTTATGGGCGCCAGGACAGCGGTCGGTGTCGCTATTTGCCGAAGCCGCGGATCGCAGCTTTGCTATGCAGCCCGCGGAGGATGGCTGGTTTGAGATCGTCACCGACGCCGTTCCCATCGATAGTGGATATAGTTTCGAATTGCCCGATGGCATGCGTGTGCCCGATCCTGCGACGCGCGCGCAAATGGGCGATGTGCATGGGGCGTCCCGCCTGATCGATCCGAGAGCTTACGAATGGCGGTCGCCGGACTGGCGCGGACGGCCCTGGCATGAGGCGGTGATTTATGAGCTGCACGCCGGAACCTTTACCGAAGACGGGACTTTCGCGGGCGTCGAAGCAAAGCTGGATTATCTTGCCGATCTTGGCGTGACCACGGTTGAGCTTATGCCGGTCGCGCAATTCTCCGGCGGGCGCGGCTGGGGCTATGACGGCGTTCTACTCTACGCGCCGCATCAGGCTTATGGCGGGCCTGAAGCGCTCAAGCGCCTGATCGATGCCGCTCATGAGCGCGGGCTGATGATGCTGCTCGATGTCGTTTATAATCACTTTGGACCGGACGGGAATTATCTTCATCTTTATGCCCCGCAATTTTTCAATCCGAAACGACACACGCCCTGGGGCGCGGCGATCGACTACAGCAATCCTGCTGTACGAAGCTTTGTCATCGACAACGCCCTTTACTGGCTGGAGGAATACCGTTTCGACGGTCTTCGCCTCGATGCGATCGATCAAATTCACGACCCATCCTTTCCGTCAATCCTTGAAGAGCTGGCCGAAACCGTTAGAAGCCGGATCACCGACCGCTACATTCATTTGACGACAGAAGATAATCGTAACATCACCCGCCTCCATGAGCGCGACGCCAAAGGGCAGCCGAAGCGGTATGATGCCGAGTGGAATGACGATGTCCATCATGCCGCCCATGTCATCGCAACCGGGGAGCAGGACGGCTATTATATCGATTATCAGGCCGGGCCGGTGAAGCAACTCGCACGGGCGCTTGCGTCAGGCTATATTTATCAGGGCGAGCCGTCGCCTTTTATGGATGGCACGCCGCGCGGTGAACCGAGCGCGGACCTTCCGCCGACGGCTTTTGTGGATTTCCTGCAAAATCATGACCAGATCGGCAATCGCGCTTTCGGTGAGCGCCTGTCATCGCTTGCCAGTCCTCAACCCATCGAAGCGCTGACGGCCGTCTTGCTGCTCAGCCCGCATATTCCGCTCCTTTACATGGGCGAGGAGTGGGGCGAAGCTCAGCCCTTCTGTTTCTTCACCGATTTTCACGGAGAGCTTGGCGACGCCGTGCGTGAAGGCCGCCGCAATGAATTCCGCAAATGGCAAAGTTTCCGGGATGCCGCCAACCGCGAAAAGATTCCCGACCCGAATGCGATCGCGACCTTCACCGGCTCAAGGCTGAATTGGGCGGGGGCGGCAGCGGCAGCGAACCAGGCGCGGTTGGGTCTTTTCAAACGGCTGCTTGAGGTGCGGCGGCTGGAACTCGTGCCGAGGCTGCAGGGCGTGGGCGGACAGGCCGGCGTCCGTCAGGAAGCAGACGCCCAAGGGCTCCATGTCGCATGGCGGCTTAGCGATGGAAGCATCTGGGCGATCACGGCCAATCTTTCCGGCGATCCTTGGAGCGCGCCGCGTGTTGCCGTACGCGCCGGTGACGCCGTCCGCCTCCTATTCGCATTGCCGGAGCGCGCAGGCGACAATTTGCAATCCGGTGAACTTCCACCCTGGTCCGTCGTCGTCAAGGCCGCCAGCCCGTCCGGCAGATCGGAGACGGCGCAGACATGAGCACCGAGCTGGACCGCCTCGCCGAAGCTCATGGCATCGGCCTCGCCTTTATCGACGAGATGGGCCAGGAACGCGTCCCCAGCGATGACGCCAAACGCCGCTTGCTTGGCGCGCTCGGTATTCCGGCTACAACCGATGATGAAGTGCGCCGGAGCCTGACCGCGTTGGAAGCGCCGCTTTGCTATATCCCGCCCTGGCTCGAAACGGGGCGCACCTGGGGCATCACCTGCCAGCTTTACGGGCTACGGTCGGAGCGCAATTGGGGCATCGGCGATTTTGAGGATCTCGCCCGGCTCGCCGAGCTTGCCGCTCAAGCCGGCGCCGACTTCATCGGCGTCAGTCCGCTTCACGCGCTGTTTTTTGCCGAACCGCGCCATTTCAGCCCTTACGCCCCATCCAGCCGGCGCTTTCTCAACCCGCTTTATATCGCAACCGATCAATTTGAAAGCTCACCCGACCCGGACCAGGAAGCCCTCAAAAGCCTACGCGCTGCCGAGCAAGTCGATTACGAGGCCGTTGCACGTTTGAAGCGAGCCGTGCTCGAAAGCGAATTCATCCACTTTCAGGCCAATCATCTCGGCAGCGCATCGGAGACGGGCGCAGCATTTGAAAGATTTCGCCAGGATCACGGCGAAAGGCTGGAAAGCTTCGCGCTCTTCGAAGCCCTGTCGCAGACGATGGTCGGGCGCGGGCTGTCATGCGGCTGGCATGGCTGGCCGGAAGACTTCAAGGATAAGACCAGCGGCGCGGTTCGGCTCTTTCAGGATCAGAACAAGGAGCGCATCCTGTTCCATATCTGGCTTCAATGGCTCGCTCACGATCAGCTGTCCAAAGCTCAGGCGCGCGCCGAGGCCGCCGGAATGCGGATCGGTCTCAATCTCGACCTCGCGGTCGGCGTATCGCAAGACGGCGCAGACACCTGGAGCGAGCCGGAGATCGTTCTGCGCGGCGTTCGCATCGGCTGCCCGCCGGACGCTTTCAACGCAAAGGGCCAGGATTGGGGTCTTGCACCAATATCGCCGCGCTCACTGCGAATGGATCGCGCGCGCAGTTTCGGCGAACTGATCTCCGACGCGATGGGGCCTGCCGGGGCGGTCCGCATCGACCACGTCATGTCGCTCATGCGCCTTTATCTGATTGCTGACGGTCTCGACGGTACGGACGGTGCTTATATCCATTATCCGTTCGATGACATGCTGAAGGCCCTTAGCGAAGCCTCGCAAACATCGCGCACGACCATCATCGGGGAAGATCTCGGCACGGTCCCGCCGAATTTCCGCGAGACAATGCGCGCCGCACGTATTCAGGGATACCGTGTGCTGTTCTTCGAACGCGAATGGGACGGGCGCTTCCGGCTCCCGCAGGACTATGAACGCGATGCCCTGGCCTGCATCTCCACACATGATTTGCCGACGCTCACCGGCTGGTGGGAGGAACACGACCTTGACGACCGGGAGCAGATCGGTCTCGACGAGGCGGACGCAGCTCCCGGCAACCGCGCCCAGCGCGCCAAGGATCGCGAACTGATGATCGCCGCCCTCGCAGCAAGCGCGCTCCTGCCTGAGCGGCTCGCCCCCGTCGCGCGCGGCGAACAGCCGGTTCCAACTTCGCTACCTCAAGATCTTGCCGTCGCTCTGAGCCGGTTTCTGGCCCGCACGCCCTGCCGCCTCGTCGCCATTCAGCTTGAGGACCTTGCGGAAATGCGAGAGCGCGCCAATCTCCCAGGCACGACCGACGAGCATCCGAACTGGCGGCGCAGGCTTCCTCTGACATTGGAAGCCCTTCCCCGCTCGCCCAATTTTACCGCCATCACACAAGCCGTCGCAAAGGAGCGTCCCCGTCACCGTGATTAAACCCAGAGCGACTTATCGCCTGCAATTCCGCAACGGCATGACCTTCGAAACGGCGGCGGGGCTGGTGCCTTATCTTGCAGAGCTTGGTGTCAGTCACCTTTATGCCTCCCCGATTTTTGCAGCCGTTCCCGGATCGACCCACGGTTATGACGTTGTCGACGTCACCTATCTTGCCTCCGATCTCGGCGGCAGCGCCGGCTTTGGAGCGCTCACCAGCGCCTTGAAGCACCATAAGCTCGGCCTGATCCTCGACTTCGTCCCCAATCATATGGGCGCAAATACGCATAATCGCTGGTGGCTCAACGTGCTTGAATGGGGATCGGCCAGTCCTTATGCAGAGCATTTTGACATTGACTGGTCTGCGCCCAAGCTGATTGTCCCGGCTCTTGGCGAAAGCTATGGCGAGGCGCTGCAGAAAGGCGCGTTCGGGCTGTTCTTCGACCAGGATGACGGCGGCATAACCTTCACATATGGCGATCTGAAGCTCCCGCTCACCCCGCCATCCTATGCGCAGCTCTTCTCCAGGATCGAGCGCGAAGACTTTGCCGAATTTGCGCGCCGCTTCATTGTCGCCGAGCCCGAAGAGTCCAGCATGCTGAAGGAGGAGGTCGCTGAGGCAGCCGCTTCATACTCCTCGACCCTTGCAGCCATCGAGCAGGCCCTGGCGGAAACGAGCGCAGATCTGGATGCGATCCACGCGCTGCACGAAGCACAGATCTGGCGGCTGGCTCATTGGCGCGCTGCACGGGAGAGGTTGACCTATCGCCGTTTTTTCGAAATTGCCGACCTTGTAGGATTGAAGGTCGAGCGCGCCAGCGTTTTTGACCACGTCCATGCGCGGCTCCTCGAACTCGTTACCGAAGGCAGCATTGACGGGATCAGGCTGGACCATATTGACGGCCTTGCCGATCCAAAGAGCTATCTGGAAAAGCTTCAGGCCGCGATTGGCAGCGACGAGCCGTTTTATCTCGTCGTCGAAAAAATTCTTGGCCCGGATGAAAATCTGCGCTCCGACTGGCCCGTCGCGGGAACGACCGGATATGAATTCACGCGCAGCCTTGCCAATCTGCTGACCGATCCGGACGGCGAAACGGCAGCGACCGAGACCTATCACGAATTTATCGGCCAGGAGGTCGATTACGAGACGCTGGCTCTGCGAACCAAGCGCCGGTTGCTTTCGCGCAATCTTGCCGCCGAACTCGATGCTCTCAAGGATATGGCCGGCGCGCTTGCCGAAAAAGACCCGATGACACGGGATTTCGGCACCGATAGTTTGCGACGCGCCATTCTGGAGCTGATTGCCGCGCTGCCTGTCTATCGCAGCTATGTCGACATTGCCGGGGCTTCGCCTGCCGATCGCGCGCTGATCGAGCGAGCCGTGGAGGCGGCTAAGACCACGCGCGAGGTCGAAGACGATGCCGTGCTCGATTTTCTGGACCGCGTGCTTTGCCTCGACTTCGCTGATCCGGAAGACCAGACCACCGCGCTGGAATTTACCGCCCGCTTTCAGCAAACCACGGGGCCGGTCATGGCGAAGGCGATGGAAGATACGCTCTTTTACCGCTACAACCGGCTGATCGCTCTGAACGAAGTCGGGGGCGAACCGGACCATTATGGTGCGCCCCCGGAGCAATTTCATGATGAGATGTCGCAAAGGCTGATCCAGCAGCCTCTCGGTCTCAGCACGACTTCAACCCATGACACCAAGCGCGCCGAGGACGCGCGCGCCCGGCTTTACGTCTTGAGCGAGATACCCGAAAGCTGGGCGGCGTCCGCTAAACGTTGGGTCATGCACGATTCGGCACTTGTCGAAGACGGTTCGGAAAGTGGAAATGTCGATCCGGAAACCGAATGGCTCTTCTATCAGGCGCTTCTCGGCGTATGGCCGCTGGAGTTGACTATTGCCGATGGCGACGGCTTGCAGGCTCTTGCCGATCGTATGACGCAATTCATGCTCAAGGCCGTCCGTGAAGGGAAAGTCCATACGAGCTGGACCGCGCAGGACGCAGACTATGAGCGCGCCGTTGAGCGATTTACCCGTGTCGCGCTTGCCCCGCAGGGGTCAAAGCTTTTTCTCGATGATTTCCTGAAAAGCTGCCAGCCGATTTTCATTGCCGGTGCGCTCAATGGATTGACGCAGACGCTTTTGAAAATTGCCGCTCCCGGCGTCCCTGACGTCTATCAGGGAACGGAGTGCTGGGATTTCAGTCTGGTCGATCCCGATAACCGGCGGCCAGTGGATTTTGACGAACGACGGGCGATGCTGACACAGCTTACGATGCGCGATCCCGCGTCGCTGCTTCAGGATTGGCGGTGCGGCGCGCCGAAAATGCATGTGCTGAAAAGCGGTTTAGGGTTGCGTTCCCGGTTGCCGGATCTGTTCGAAAAAGGCGCTTATGTGCCGCTTACGGTGGAGGGGCCATGTGCAAAACATGTGATTGCGCTTGCAAGGGTTTATGGCCCTGAGGCCATCATCGCTGTTGCTCCGCGCCTTGCTTATGGACTGCTTGCCGGCGCGACTGAGCCGATTATCTCCAAAGAGCGTTGGCAGGATACACGGATCATTCTCCCAGATGAATTGGCGGACCGGAATTGGCGCAATCTGCTGGATCGCTCCGCCAGCCTCACGGGCGGAAGCTTTGAGGTCGGTAAGATCTTGGAGGCTTTTCCCGTCGGTCTGCTTGAGGCTCAATAGAGCATCATTCACTGATGCCTGACGAAGGCGCGCCGGCCGATTAAGACAGAAGTGGCGCCTGCGCTTTCAATATCCGTGAGCGGATCAGCTCAGCCAGGATACCTACGATAAGGCCGGCGGCGATATTCACGAACACGCAAATCAACGCGGTCAGCCCGATAATGGCAAGACAAGCTGGGCGCAGCGCGGTCAGGCGGCGCACGCTCATCAGCTGAAACCCCGCAAAGGCGAGAAGTGCGGCGACAACCGGCATCGGCACGAGCGACAGCCAGGCCAGCGCATCGGGCGCTGCCAGTAGGCCGAGTGCGAAGCAGACCGTTCCGAAAACGACCGGCGCGAGGCCCGTGCGCGCGCCCTGGCCATATTGCGCGGCGAGACCGCCCGCACCATGACACATCGGAACGGCACCGAAGGGCGCGAGCAAGACATTGAGGCCGCCGGAGGAGAGCGCAAGATTGCGCGCATTGATGCGGGTGCGTTCCGCCGGGAAGTAATCAGACGCAAGCGCTGCGGTCAGAAGCACCGCATTTGCGATTGTGAGGGCGAGCTGAGGCAGCACTCCGGTCTCAAGCGCCTGTTGAAAATCCGGCAGAGCTGGCAACGTGAAAGCGGGAAGGTGCCATCCCGCCGATCCGCCGGGCAGTTCCGCCGCCCCTGACAGGACAGACCAAGCAGCTGCACCCATAATAACGAGCAGGCAGCCGACGATGCGCAGCCCCGTGAATTGAAGCGCGCCCAGACAAGCGAGGATGGCAAGCGCGAGCCACAGCCCGTCCCCGGCAAGCCCGGCGCTGGTCAGGATGAGGCTTACGCCGAGGCCAAGCTGAATGCCGAACAGGATCGTCCGCGGCACAAGCCGTTGCAAATGATTGATGAGCCCTGCCGCACCGAGAAACAGCAAAACCGCGCCGATGATCAGCCCGCTCGCGGTCACGGCCGCGGCCGTCATGCCCCCTGTGATGGCGAGCGCCGCTATCGCCTTCATCGGCTGAACCGGGACAGGGCGTCGGTAAATCAGCCCCGTGGCAATGGCGAAAACGCCGAAACCGACCAGCAGGCCGGAGGCGTCATAGGCGCCAAGTACAAGCAGCCCGATGACGAGCGGCAAAAAGGTTCCCGCATCGGCAAAGGCGCCGGAAATATCCCCGGTCCAGCGGGTCAAATGGCATCCGCCGGCCGAATTTGGCTTGGAGGGCCCTGTCAAAAGCGTTTCCTTGACCATTCAGACCATTTTCCGGTCCGCGCGCCTTATTCGCAAAGCATGGCATAGAACGATGTAATTAAAGCGTAATCCTGTCAATGATTGCAGGCTTGCACCGCCACGGCAATTGTTGCAGAATTCGCGAGGTTTCGTAATTTTTGCCGGTTTACTGAAAATTATGCAGGATTTCGGACAGGCAAGCATATTGGCCTTGGAGCTGGTTGGCTCCGGCGATCCCGATCTGATGGAAATTATCGGCCTTTCGCTTCAGGTCAGCCTGACGGCGACATTGATTGCCTGCCTGATCGGTCTGCCGCTTGGCGCGTTGCTGGCAACCAGCCGTTTTCCCGGTCACGGAGCCGTCGTCGTCACGGTCAATGCGCTGATGGGGCTGCCGCCTGTCGTCGTCGGGCTTCTCGTTTATATGCATTTATCGCGTGCCGGTCCGCTGGGCTTTCTCGGCCTGCTCTACACACCGACCGCAATGATCATTGCGCAGACGATCCTCATTACGCCGATTATCGTGGCACTATCCCGTCAGGTTCTGGAAGATCTGCATCATGAATATGCCGAGCAATTCCGGTCGCTTTCGGTTCCGGGACATACCGCGATCGGCGCGCTGATCTGGGACGGACGCTATTCCCTGCTGACGGTCGCGCTGGCCGGCTTCGGGCGCGCGGTTGCGGAGGTTGGCGCGGTGATCATCGTCGGCGGCAATATCGATCACCTCACGCGGGTGATGACCACGGCCATCGCGCTGGAGACGTCAAAGGGCGATCTGGCGCTCGCCCTAGCGCTCGGCATCGTGCTCCTGGTGATCGCCCTTAGCGTCAACGCCATCGTGATGGGGCTCCGCCTCACGGCTCAGCGATACGCCTATGCTTGACCGAACCGCCAATTTCGACAGGACCATCGAGCGGGACGCATTTGCGCCCTCCGCCGCCCGCAGTCTGCCGCTTACCACCAAAAACCTGACGCTCGACATAGGCGGCAAACGGCTCATCGACGGCATCACGCTCACGCTTGCGCCGCATAAAGTCACCATGATCATGGGGCCCAACGGTGCGGGCAAG
>CAZMAC010000058.1:0-11349 GCA_964564085.1 uncultured Hyphomicrobiaceae bacterium | reverse complement strand
CCTCGATCATGCCGGGCAAGGTCAACCCGACCCAGTGCGAGGCGATGACGATGGTGTGCTGTCAGGTCGTCGGCAATCACATGGCCATTACCATGGGCGGAAGTCAGGGCCATTTCGAGCTGAATGTCTTCAAGCCGATGATCGGCTATAATCTCTTGCAGTCGATCAAAATTCTGGCAGAGGCGTCCGTCAGCCTGACCGACAATTGCATTAAGGGCATTGAGCCGAACACGGACCGGATAAGCGAGCTGATGGAGCGCTCGCTGATGCTGGTGACGGCGCTTGCGCCAAAGATCGGCTATGACAAGGCAACGGAAATCGCCAAGGCCGCACATAAGAACGGCACGACTTTGAAGCAGGAAGCGCTGCGGCTCGGCTATGTCACCGAAGCGGAGTTCGATGCCGTTGTTCGGCCGGAGACGATGGTTGGCCTATAACGCGTGACGAAGCTGCCTGAGAATAGCGATGCGACCGAGCCTGCGCCAACAGCTGAGAGCCTGCTTGGCGGCTGGGATGCGAGTACGCTGCATAAGCCGAAGAAGCGTTCGCTTTCCGTGGCCGGACACCCGACTTCGATTTCACTGGAGGAGCCGTTCTGGGACGGCTTGAAGGCGGCTGCGCGCGAAAAGGGCGTTTCGCTCGCGACGCTCGTGGCCGCAATTGACAGCGTGCGCGGCCAGGCAAGCTTGTCAAGCGCGATCCGTTTGTTCGTTTATGCGGGCAAGACTGGCGATGATGGCCCGCAGCGAGAACGATGAGCCAAGGCAAGGCGGGATAGGGCGTTTAACGCCGATAGGCGGGCTGCTGGCCGTTCTCTTGTGAGCGCAGAACTTCGCGGATTTGCGACTCGAAATCGCCTTGCGGCAGGTCTGGGTCTAGCTGTTCAGTCTGCCAGGGATCTGGCGGTGCATCATCGGGCGATATTTCGACGCCTGTCGACCAGCTGGTTGCGGTGTTTTCCGTTGCAGAGGCGGAAGGGTCAGGCCTTGCCGCCTCGCCTCGCAGGGGTGGTGACGGTTTTGGTCCGTTGTCGTCGATCCCCGGCTGCGGGGCATTGAGAAGCGACTGGCTTGGGATCGTTGCGCCATCCGTTGTGTCACGCTTTGCCGAGCGGCCTGAATTCAAATTCGTTTCTTTTGCTTGCGGATCGAAGGGGCGTTGCGGAATGCCACGCTCCTTATTCAGCTTTTCAAGCCGATCCATATCCGCATCCATGCGGTTGATCGTCAAAAACCGCTCGAACTGATCGGCATAGAGCTGCGGTTTTACGGAAGACAATCCCGAAAGCGGACCGGTAAAGACCATGCGCACCGGAGGCAGGCGCTCAATATTGCCCTCTTCGGCCGGGCCGCGATGCGCGATGCGCCATTCGCTGTCAAAGCGCAGGGATGCAAGGTCAAGAAAGGCTTCGGCATCAATGTGATAGTCCGGATTTTTCAACTCTGCCTCGGTGATGCGCAAAACACCGTCCTTCACCACGAGCGGCATTGAGATGCCGTCATGCGGCAGGCGGCCTTCACGGAAATCGCCTTCAAGTTTGGCCACGAGCTGCTCCTTATCCGGAATTTCCTCGGTCAGATAGGTTTTCGCCGCTTTTTGCAGAACCGATGGCGAAAGGCCGTTAAAGGCCCCCTTGCTCAAGACAAGGCGGCCGTCGCCGGACAGGACGCTCACCAGCCCGCGCGGACTGAGGCCCTCTCCCTTCAAGGACAGGTCCAGATCGGCCTTGCCGCTTGCCAGCTCGTCTCCGCCATTGGCGCGGGTGAGCGCGGTAAGATCGGCGCCCTGAAGCCTGATCTTGGCGTCGAACCCTGCGCGCCCGCTCAGCGCCGTCAGATGGCCGGACGCTGTGAGCGCACCGCCATAAAGATCTCCGGCAAGACGCTTGACCGTCAAGCGTCCCGATTGCAGGGACGCATCGATCTGGCCATTGAGCAAAACGATGCTCTCCGATACCGTGATGGCGGGCGCGCTCAGCTTGAAATTCGCGTCCATCGCGCGCAATGCGCTAAGTGAAAACGCCTGATTAGGCCAGGTGCCGGCGAGACCGGCCCTCAGACTGCTGACTTCCGCCGTGACATCCTCGCGGTCCCAGTCCACCAGATAGGCCGCAATTTTCGGCAGTACGATGGAAGCCGCGTTAATGTCGATATTTGCAAATGGCCTCTCGACCGACAGATCGGCATCGACCGTACCTTGCACGGTTTCGCCGCCAATAATCAGCGCCAGATTTGCGATTTGCAGTTTTGAAGCTTCTTTGGAAATTGAGGCCTTTAGATCAATCGCGCCTGTTACGGGCGCGCCGCCGGGGGTCAGACGCAGCATGGAAAGAGCGGTCGCCGCTTGCGATGCGCGGATATCCAGATCGCCCTTGAGATACCAGTCGGCCTGATCGAGCTGGGAAATCTCGCCTTTGAACTCGCCCCTGGCCTGCGGTGTGCGCAGCTCGAGCTTCCCTTTCAGGCCGGAATTGACGGTCCCGAGTGCGGACACCTTCAAAAAGCCGGCCCCCTTTTGCGAGGCGGCCTTCTCCAGCGGTACTTCCGGCGCAAGCTGGGCAATCAGACGGCGCCCGTCCGCATTGCCGATAACGCCGTTCACATCGACATTGGCCTCGCCCAGCGCATCGATATTGCCGCGCATCTTGCCGCCGAAACTAAGCTCGCTGCCGCCTGCATTGCCCGCAAGCGTGAGCGAGATGAGATTATCGCGCGCAGCCGCATTGACGCTGCCGCTAAGCTGAAAAGGGGAAAGCGCTTCAATCCTGCGCCGCGCGCCGCGGCTGACGCTGTCCAGGCCGATCAGCCGGGCCAAATTCGTAACCGAGCGCGCGGAGGGCGCATCGATCGACAATCGCAGCGCGCCGTCGGGCGTTTCATCAAAGCCGGTCATGCGTCCGCTGGCTTTGACCTTCAGGCCGTCCGTGCTTGCGACATTCAATTCACGAATATCGAATGTGCCGTTTTCATAGCGGAAGGCAGTGCGCACGTCGCGGGCTTCGAACTCGGGAAGTTGGAGCTCGGTGATCAGCAGGCTGACATTCGATTGATCGGCCTTGAAAACCGTTTGCAGGACATCGGCAAGGCTGGTCTTGCGCGTTGGGAGCGTCTCGGCGGACCAGTCATTGCTGTTGCGATAGGGCTCCACCTCCAGGAAAGGTTGCTCGCCCGCATCGGCCTTCCTATCCGGCGCTGTGTGGCCCTCGCGCGTTTCATAAAGTTTACGCAGATCGAGCCGCTCGCTTTCAAGCGCAACAAGCAGCTTTGACGTTGCGCCGTAATCGTGAACCAGATCGCCCGTAAAGGCGGAGACGCCAAGCGTGCCCTTTGCCCCGCGGAAAGCCAGCTGGTTCGTGCGCATCGTGACGCCGGTGGACAGAGAAAAACTCTGCACATTGCCGGTATCGACGACACCGAGCGTGGGGGCGGACCAGCGCAGGAGGCGCGACAGATTCTTGCCCTCAAGGGTGAAATCTCCATCGAAGCCAAGCGTTTCCCCTGCTGGAAGTATGCCTTTGACATCGATATCCGTCTCGCCCGGCAAGCGCGCGGTCAGTGTGCCGATCTGCCAGCCTTGCGCATCGTGCGTAGCGGCGAAATCAAGCCCCTCAACGACGTCACCGCCGAGACCGGCCTGCTTGATATTGGCTTTGATCGAGCCCTGGCGCGGCCTGAACGTCCAGCCTTCAAAGACGCGCGGCAGGGCCGCGATTGCCGTTGCCGGAACAGGGCGCGCATCATCAGAGGCGGAGCGCAGCATCTGGTCGATATCCAGCCAGGAGGCTTCGACCGAGAAATCCAGTTTCGGGATAATGCCCCAGGAGGCGTAAGCACTTCCGGTGACCGCTTGCGGCCGGTCATCCTGGGTCAGTGTGAGGTTGATATCGTCGAGCTTGGCGTCTTCCAGCGTGATCTTAGCGGATGCCCTCAGCTCAATCGCCTTGCCCGGAAGAGGCTCGGCGATCTTGTCCGTCTCAGCACGCTTTGCTTGTGTGTCGAGGGCTAATCTGGCGGCAACCGGCCCTGAATAATGGAGGGGGCCATCGAGCCCTTTAATCTCACCGTCAAGCTGATATAGGCTGACGCCGTCGAGCGAGCGCAAAGATGCTTTGAGCCGTAGGGCGGGCCTGTCCTTGATGCGCACTGCCGACAAGCGAACGTCCTTACCGCCGCCGCCAATCGCGCCGGTTCCCTCAAAGCGGAACGGTCCGCTCAATCCATCGGCTGAAAACGTACCCGAAATGCGATCGAAACGCGCGGCCTGCGATTGTCCCGCCCGGCGCATCTCGATCGCGCCGTCCGTAATATCGACCCGGTCCAGCACAACCTCACTCACAGGTAGCAGCATATCAAGACCGTGCGGACCGATGCTCAGCCATGTGCCTTCGCCGAATTCATCGATCTTTAAGCGGACGATCGGCTGGTCCAGTTCGATACTCCGGGCTTCGATCGTGCCGCTCAGAAGCGGAGGGATCGAAAGCTCCGCATTCAGCGTCTCAACCTCGGCGAAAGGCCGCTCGAACTTGCCGAACTCATCGGCGATCCGCAGTCCGCGAAGGTTGAGTGTGGGCACGGGCAGGATCGTCAGATCGACATTGCCTTGAATACGCACAGGCCGGCCGACAAGCTTGGCCGCCTGCATCTCGAACTGTGTCTTGTAGTCGTTCCAGTCGATGAAAAAGGGCAGTGCAAGAAGCGCGGCTAAGCCAGTGACAATGATCGTAGCAAGGGCGGCGAGGAGCGAACCCAACAAAACCTCCAGCCTTTAAAAAGGCAGTGACGCAATTTTTACCATCTTAGATAGGAGAACAATAAAGGAACCTTAAGGCAAAGCAACGATCTTCCCAGGGTTGAGTATATTATCGGGATCGAGTGCAGTCTTTATGGCACCCATTACGTTTAAGGCCGGGCCGTGTTCTTTCCCCAGGAATTTCATTTTCCCCGTACCGATGCCGTGTTCACCGGTCGATGTTCCTCCCATGTTCAGGGCGCGCTCGACCAGCCGGTCGTTAAAGGCCTCAACCTGCGCGATTTCCTGGGGATTATCCATATCAACAAGTGGGAGAACATGAAAATTGCCGTCGCCCACATGCCCGACAACCGGAGCGATTAGCCCGGAGGCCTCGATATCGGCATGGGTCTGTGCCACGCATTCGGCCAGCCGTGACAAGGGGACGCAGACATCCGTCGCCACCTGCTTTGCGCCCGGCCGCAGCGTAAAGGCCGCCCAATAGGCGTCATGGCGTGCCTGCCAGAGCTTGTTTCGCTCCTCCGTGCGCTCAGCCGATTGAAGGGGGCCGCCGCCCTCGGAGTCGGCGAGCACTTTGAAAATCTCCACCTGCTCCTCGGTTGCGCCTTTCGTGCCGTGGAATTCGAGGAACAATGTCGGCGTCTCGGGAAGGTCGAGCTTGGAATGAGTGTTTACGGAGCGGATGGTGAGCGCGTCGAGCAGCTCGATGCGAGCAAGCCCGAGACCGAGTTGCATCGCGCTTGTCACCGTGCGGCAAGCGCCATCCAGCGTCTTGAACGGACAGACGGCGGATAAAATCGCCTCCGGAATGCCGAACAGCCGCAAACGCAGCGCGGTGATGATGCCGAGCGTGCCCTCCGAGCCAACAAGTAGCCGGGTCAGGTCGTAACCGGCGGCCGATTTGCGGGCCCGGCTTCCCGTGCTGATCACGCTGCCATCGGACATCACCGCCGTCAAACTCAGTACCAGCTCGCGCATGGTTCCATAGCGGACGGCCATCGTGCCAGAGGCACGTGTCGCCGCCATGCCGCCGATCGTTGCATCTGCCCCCGGATCGAGGGGAAAGAACAGTCCCGTGTCGCGCAGATGCGACTCTAGCTCCTTACGGGTAATGCCGGGCTCGACCTCGCAGTCCAGATCTTCGGCATTCACGGCCAGAACGCGCTTCATGCGGGCAAAATCGAGGCACACCCCGCCAAATGGCGCATTCAGATGGCCTTCAAGCGAGGTTCCAGCGCCGAAAGGGACAATCGGCGTCCGGCTTTTCCGGCAAAGTTTGACGATCTCTGAGACGTCTTCGGTCGTTTCCGGATAGATCACGGCATCGGGCGGCTGATTGGGAATCCATGTGGTCGTATGGCCGTGCTGCTCGCGCAGGGACAGGCCGTCGGCATAGCGAGGCCCGAAACGCTCTTTCAGAGCGGCCAGCGCGGCGGTGCGGGCCTCGCTCAGATTGTCATTTGCAATTTTGGTCTCGCCCAATGTCATCGGACGTGCTCCCGGCGAAAAGCCCTGCGAGAAAAAACAATGAGGACCATCATAGCTGGAAAACGGGATGAGAGCGAATTGAGCTTTTGAGGCGAGCGGGACGCGCAGAACAGGACCCAGCGCCAGGATCCTTCAGGCGCTGGCAGCTGTTCGATCGGGACCGTCTCGAAAGAAAATGGCCCCGATCTTTGATATGCCCATTAATTTGCGCGGTTATAGACGTTGTTCTTTTCCTGCAACTGGAACTGAAGCTTTTGTCCGAGGTCTCTGCGCAACTGTGGACGAGGCTTGGACTTCGCCTGAAAAGAATTGCTGGCTGATGCGTCCAGTTTGCAAACCCAATTGCCCTGGATTTTGACAGGCTTATAGCCGGGGGAACAGGCCGCAGAAGCAACTCCGATCATGGCAAAAGTTGCGGCGGCGGTGATGGCAGATGTGAGCAGGCTCTTTTTCATGACATTTCCCTTTCCATGTGGGGCGGCGCCATTGCCTCCCTCAGGGCGTTCGTCGTCCGGTCCGCACGAAAGGTTCAATCACCTGCTAAGCCGATAAGAAAAAAGTGGGAACCGGGTTTCGGGAATGCGCTCTAAATCTAGTGTCCCTTGAGACTCCGAAGTTCGCTACGGAACGTGCTGTAAGAAGGAGGCGAACTTTGGAATCGGGACACTAGTCAAATCTCGGAAGCTCGTTTAATTCTAAATTGAGCATATGGAGGAACGGCTTATGAGCTATGCGATCAGGGTCCATGAATATGGCGGTCCGGAAGTCATGCGCTGGGACGAGGTTGAGGTTCCGGCGCCCGGACCGGGGCAGGCGAAAATCCGGCATCATTTCGCTGGGCTGAACTTTATCGACGTCTATCACCGGACAGGACTTTATCCGCAGCCCTCTCTTCCTTTCGTGCTGGGTGCTGAAGGGGCCGGCGAGGTGATCGAGACCGGCGCCGATGTTGACTGGCTCAAGCCGGGGGACCGCGTCGCTTATGCCAGCGTGATCGGCGCTTATGCCGAGGAGCGGCTGATCCCCGCTGAACGCCTCGTCAAATTGCCGGACGGCATCGAGACGAAAATGGCCGCTGCCATGATGCTGCAAGGCATGACGGTGCAATATCTGATCCGGCGGACTTACGAGGTCGGCCCCGGAACGGTGGTTCTTTTTCATGCCGCGGCCGGCGGCGTTGGGCTGATCGCCTCGCAATGGGCCTCCCATCTTGGGGCAGAGATCATCGGCACGGTCGGCTCGGAAGAAAAAGGCGAACTCGCAAAAGCCAATGGCTGCACGCATGTCATCAATTACAAGACTGAGAATTTCGTGGAGCGCGTCAAAGAGATTACGGGCGGGCAGGGTGTCGATGTCGTTTACGACTCAATCGGCAAAGACACATTTCCCGCATCGCTCGATTGTTTGAAGCCGCGCGGCTATTGGGTGACGTTCGGAAATGCATCCGGCCCCGTTCCCCCTTTCGAGATCGGGATCCTTGCGGCCAAGGGATCGCTCTTTGCGACACGGCCGACGCTCAACAGCTACATCGCAACGCGGGACGAGCTGATCGCGACGGCGGAGGATCTGTTCGATGTCGTCCAGAAAGGCCATGTGAATATTACGGTCAATCAGACCTACGCCCTGAAAGCCGCAGCGGATGCTCACCGGGACTTGGAGGCGCGTAAGACGACCGGGTCGACCGTGCTTGAGGTTTCGGGCTCGTAGATCGCGTGCTATTGGATCAAACATGACATTTGAGTCCGCCACGATCCAGCTTGATTGAGGTCAGTGTTTCAAATGTCATGTCAATTTGATCCATCAGCAAATAACGACGTGGTTCGAAGCGAGAGATTCGAACCACGTCGCCGGTCGGAAGCGCTACCCAATCTTGCATCCCCGGCCAAGACGGGCGGGCTTTACAGCCTGGGCGGCGTTTTACTGGCCGTTGGCCTTTATTCGGCCGTGCATATCGCCGCCCGGTTGATTGCATCGGGCAATCTTGGGGAAGACGATCCGCTCGATGCGATCCTGACGCAAACGCTCGAATGGGGCTACCGGCCGGAGCAGCCCCCGCTTTACGATTGGGTGCTGTGGCTTTTGCAGCAGGTCTTCGGGCTTGGCGTCCTGCCCTATCAGCTTTTGAAATATGCGCTGCTGACAGCCACCTGCGGGTTCATCTTTCTGGCCGCGCGCCGGGTCATGAAAGGCGATGCATTTTGGGCGTTTCTTTCGGTTGAAGCGCTGGCACTGATTTACCAGATTAGCTGGCGCTTCCATGAGGGCTTTACCCATGCGGTCGGCGCGATGTGCGCTGTTGCCGCAGCTTTTTGGGCGCTGCTCAGACTGATCGAGCGCCGGCAGACTACGGATTACGCGTTGTTTGGCGTCATCCTCGGTTTGGGCGTGCTGACAGTGACGACCTTTTGGGCCTATCTGGCCGCGCTCCTTGGCGCGGTTTGGCTGCAACCGGCGGCAAGGCAAGCGCTTTTTGACCGGCGGTTTCCTCTGGCGCTCGCCATTGCGGCTTGCATCGCCGCGCCGCATTTCATCTGGTTGGCGCAAACGCCTCAAGGGTTCTCTGCTATTCTGCCGTCCATGGTCGCCAGCGATCCGGAACAGCATCTGTTCTATGCGCTGTCGGGCATCCGGCGCGCCTTCACCGAACCGGTCATGTATTTGGCGCCGCTGATTTTTCTCTATCCGCTTTTCTTTCCCAAGATGTTGGGCTGTATCCGAGTCGATACAACTTTGCGGCCGAACCAGGCCCAAGAGCCCGATTTCGAGCAGCTCATTCTTCATCTGACCCTGATCAGCATCGCCATCCTGATCGCGGCGGCGGCGATCTTCGGGATCAACCGCTATCCCGTTCATGCGCTCATGCCGCTTTTTCTGATTACGTCCATCTGGCTGACCGCGCAGGCGCGCAAAGCTGCGACGAGCCGCGTACAAATCCGCCGCTTCGTTATCATGGCGCTGTCCGTTGCGGCGTTCGCCTTATTCGCCAGAGCTGCGAATATGTACATTCTCCAGCCGGTATGCAGCATTTGCCGCTGGGGCATCCCCTATGCCGAGCTTTCTGCTGAGATGAAAGCCCGAGGCTTTGAGACCGGCAGGCTGATTGTCAATGACAGGGAGCTCGGGGGAAATTTGCGTCGCTTTTTTCCCGAGAGCCGAATTGTTCTTGTAGGAAGCCGCGCCTATACGCCGCCGCCCGATCCGGCGAGCGAAGAGCAAAATCATAGCACCGCCTTTGTTTGGGAAGCAGACCAGGCCACAGAAAAAATCGTTGCGCAATTTCAGACGGCGCTGCCCGAACTGGGGGTAAGCAAACTGCGAGAAGCGCAAACGGTTTCAATTCCATGGCCCGGTTTTTACCGCGTTCCCTATGGAAACCCGGTCTCGACGTGGCGTATTGCTATTGTAAAGGGGGATGTAAATCTTACCGAAAGGCAAAGAATGATAGCCTTAAAAGAAATATCCCGTTAAATATACTTAAGTAGAAACGACTAGAAAATAGCAATTCATTAACGCATAAACTTGCTTTCCCTCAATTGTGTTTACGGAAAGTTTGCACTGACGTGGCAAGCTTACCAAGGTGTTGAGCGGATCGGGACCGATTCTGCTCAGGCGATGTCGGGCGTTCAATTCAACCTCGTTAAACGCTGGTTGATCTGAAATTTGGGAAAGCGTCATGAGTGAATGTGCGTTGGAAGAGCAAGAGAAAAAACAAGAACAAAAACAAGAAAATGAAACAAGCCAGAAAGACGAAAAGCACGACGATTCAGATGCGCTCTTTATATTAGGCGTGCGTTATTCGACGGGGCGTGATGTCGAGCACGATGTTGTCGCTGCACATAAATGGTTCAATCTGGCCGCGATGATGGGACATGAAGGGGCACTTTCCGCGCGTGCGGAGCTGGCCCGCGAAATGACGTCCAGCCAGATTGCCGAAGCGCAAAGAGAGGCGCGGACCTGGCTTTGGAGCCGCAAGACACCGGCCCAGCCAAAGAAAGAGACGTCATCGTCCGCAGTGGTCAGGCCCATCTATGTGCGCAGGCGCGCTCAGGCGATGCGCAGCGCACAGTCCTTTGCCCGCGTCGTATCAGGTTGACGCAAAAAAGGGTAAATTCAGCCGTCAAGCGCAATAAAGCGCTGGAATGCACTGTTCCGGCGCAAAATGGCGCCAGCTGAGTCCAATAGGAGTTCGATATTATCCTGATCGAGCTTGAAGCGCGTTGGGATGCGCTCAAGTTTCTGGCGGACCTCCTGATCCGGCATTTGATCGAAGGTGACTTTGACGAGATGAAAGCTGAGATCCCGGCAATTCCAGGCGCGACTGTTCGCTAACAGCGCACGCGCGCGCTCTAAAGGCAGTTTACAGCGCCAATCGACAAGCTCCCGATTCCACGACCGGATCTGAGACGCAAAATTATCGTAAGTATTGCGGATATTAGCGTCGACCGCGGTGTCGGCGACCGCCTGGATCAAATCGCTCGCATCCGTCTTGACCTGCTTGGCCCAATCGCCGCCGGGCGGACGCCCCGCATCGACGACAATGAACAACATACGGCGCAAGCGGACCGCCTGGGCCTCCGTCATGGGCTCATAGGGTTTGCGAGCGGCGAGACGTTCGATCATAAGGCCGGTCAAGCCGAGATTGTCGGTCAGTCCGCCATCGAGCAGTTTCACATATCTCACCTGCTCGATATTCCGGTAACGCTTCACCGCCTCTGCATTGGCGCGCAGCAAAGCCGGAGAATTTGCGTTGGCCAGAGCATTTTGTGCCCAGCCTGGAATTTGCGTGTCACACCGGTCGGCATAATTGCGCACAACGATTGGCGCGAAAACCAGCGGCACGGCGGCGGAGGCTGCAACAGCTTCCGAGAGCGGGAATTTGCCGATATCGCTGCAAAGCGCGGCGAAGGTCGTTCTGTTGAAGACAAAGGGCGTCCGGTTGTAAATGTCGGAGGCGTTGATCCACAGAACCGGACGGCCCGGCCTTAAAACATCCTGATAGGTTGCGTTCCGGAACAGATTTTCATCGAGCCAGCTTTGCAAGCCCGTCGAATCGTTCACGCCGCCGCTTGCCAGCCGCACGATATTCGGAACGGAGACGGAGGTGCGTAAAGC
>CAZMAC010000057.1:0-11382 GCA_964564085.1 uncultured Hyphomicrobiaceae bacterium | reverse complement strand
CAAATGGAACACGGTGTTCAAGCGCTACCACGACTGGGTTAAAGCCGATGTTTTTTCAAAGGCTTTTCGATGCCGGGCCATCGCTATGACACGGTGGGCGTGGCACTGCTGATCGAGGATATCGACTTCGATGCCCTCATTGCCGATAAGGCTTTCGATTCAAACTGGATCGTTGAGGGTCTGAACGAACGCGGCGCTAAGATCGTGATTTCTTAAAGGTCACAACGGAATGCGCCACTCGACATCGATCTAGACATGTATGAATGGCGGCATCTGATCGAGAATTTCTTCTGTAAACTCAAAGAGTTCAGGCGCGTCGCAACACGATACGAGAAGACCGCAAGAAACTTCCTCGCCATCGTTACAATCGCAGCAACCATCCTATGGATCCGATAACTGTCCACGCGGCCTAAGGCATATAGAACTTTGATCAATGGGCTGCGTTAATTATGAGGCGGTCTAAAACATAGTCGCTGGCAGCTGTCCGCGAGTGCGGTCACGGGAAGCTCATGGAACAACGGATGCCGCCACGTCTGGCGATATTTTTCAATGTCGGAAGGATAATAAAGCGGCGTACGGGAAGTAAAGTAACTTACAGGAAATTAGGCCAA
Organism: uncultured Hyphomicrobiaceae bacterium; assembly: GCA_964564085.1. Lineage (GTDB taxonomy): Bacteria > Pseudomonadota > Alphaproteobacteria > Rhizobiales > Rhodomicrobiaceae > JAHQVI01. The sequence goes on along the minus strand of CAZMAC010000057.1, from coordinate 10,771 downwards.
ATTGGAGAAAACTCATGCCGATTTTATGAACCAACCGAGCTTTGAAAACTTGGCCTCTAATGTGAGATTTTACGTGAATGGCTTCGGCGCTCTCCGCGCGGTCAAGCTTGCATTGAAATCAGACAAACACGTAACGCTGCTGTCGCTTTCAAAAATTACACATCCGATTGGAGCTCTCATTATTCCTGACACGTTAATCATGATTGCGATAAAATGATCGACATTGGCGTTAGAGGATTGTTAAATGATGTCAAATGCAGATTTATTGATTAATCCCGCTCCGAGATGAAAAGACGCCCTAGATCTGAAAAGATCTTTCATAGGCTCTCAATTTTACCTTTGTCATCTAAGGATTAAATCTAATTATATCTTGATGCATGTTTGGAATGAATGCTTATTCCTTATAAGAATTATCTGATAGGCTATTAGAAAATGATTTAAAGATTATGAAAATTTGTTAAACAACAAGCGTTCCAACCTCACTAATCAAAAGGGAGACTTGATAATGAAACATACATTACTTGCAAGCGTTGCTGTGGCTGCAATTCTGGCTCCGCTGCCAGCGCTTGCCCAGAGCGACACGGATGCAAAGGCGGAGGTAAAATTTCTTGCAAAGCAACAGGTTGATGAAACCCTTGCCTCCCGCATGATGGGTTTAAATGTTCAAAGCCCGAGCGGTGAAGAGCTTGGTGACGTCAACGACCTCGTAATTGGTCCCGATGGAACTATCACTGGCGCGGTGATCGGTGTAGGCGGTTTTCTAGGGATCGCTGAAAAGAATATCGCCGTCTCTTATAATTCGATCGAGATGCAAACAAGTGACGGGCAAGCGGTGGTTGTCCTGGCCGCGAGTAAGGATGAGCTCAAGGCTGCACCGGATTATCGCGATGCTGACGAAAAGCCGCTGAGCGTAAGCAAGCGTCTTGCTGATGAAGCAAAAGAAACCTACAAAAGTGCGAAAGAAAAAGCTTCCGAAACTTACCAGCAAGCCAAAGAAAAAGCTTCCGAAACTTACAACAAAGCTAAAGAAAAAGTCAGCAGCGAAGAGGGTGAGCCAGCGAATCAGTAAAGGGACTGATCCGACAAAGCAGGCAGTCTGTTCAGCAATTGCCTGAGTTGGCTCGATGAGTTTGGGCTGCAATTGTAATTTTTGGGCCTGCGGTCGCTAGAATGTGGCCGCAGGCCTTTTCGATTTTGAAACATGTTAATGCCCAGCGTGGATGCCTCTTGAAGCCGGGCGACATACTGCAGAATAAGTGAGCCCGCACTTTTTCGAATAAAACTGTGTCTGGGCGGATCGCTTGCGTCGCGCCGATTTTCCAATCAGCATCTCCGTCACCTCTTCTGTGACGCGCGATGCATCCTCGTCACTCATCTCATCCTATAAAGGCAGACGGATGAGCCGTTCCGATAGGGCATTTGTGACGGCAAGCTCGCCATGCGCACGGCCGAAGCGAAGCCCGGCCGGTGAGGAATGAAGCGGCACGGAATGAAAAACCGAATTGATGCCGCAGCGCGTAGCTCGCTCAAGGGTAAGCGTCGGGGTATTCGCCTGAAGCGCTTTATTGAGCGGCGCGCACGGGTTGATCGCCGGCGTCCATGTCAGGCGAATGCGGCGTATTCAGCTTTTCACGCCAGATTTTTTTCTTCAGGAAATGGAATAATTGCGGCGCACTCATGGGCATTGCGAACATATAACCCTGCATAGTCTCGCACCCCAAATCCCGCAGGATTTCCGCGTGCTCCATCGTCTCCACGCCCTCGGCGACAATGCCGATATTCAGCGCTTGGCCCATCTCGATAATGGACCGGACAAGCTGGCGCTGTTTTCGGGACCGCGTGATCGGCATCACCAGTTCCTGCGCGATTTTCAATCTTGCCGGCTCGACGCAGAGCAGCCCGACGATCGATGCGTGCCCGGTACCAAAGTCATCGATTTCAATGTCGATCCCGAGTTTTTTTAGGCGTTTGATCGTTCGCTGAATGGAAATATCGGCTTCACTATCGTCCAGAAAAATCGACTCGATAAGTTCGAAAGCAACAAGGCCCTTGGGAAGCCGCAATTTTGCGATCGACTTCAGAAGGTCGGGATCCAAAAGACGGTGTGAGGAGATATTGACCGATAATTTGGGAACGACGACTTCGCTTTCCTGAAAGGAAATAATGTCGCGCAGACCACGCTCCAGAATGAGGCTGTCTATGCGATCAATCATTTTAATGTTTTCTGCAACTTTCAAGAAACTGGCGGGCGCGAGAATGCCTTTTTCAGGATGGTTCCAGCGCACCATCGCCTCGACACCAACAATGTCCAGGGTCTTGGCGTCGAATTGAGGCTGATAAACCGGGAAAAACTCACCCTGATCAAGGCCATGAATGATGGCCTCAGCGATATTTTGCTCCTCTAGGATTTCCTTTTGAAGGGCGCTAGAGAAAAACGCATATCGTCCTCTTCCGCTATTTTTTGCACGATAAAGCGCGATATCGGCATTGATCAGCAATTTGGATGGATCGATCGATTTCGAGCGCGAATAGGCGATGCCGACGCTTGCACCGAAACGGCAGAAATTCTTCTTGTAAAGAACCGGCCTTGCGAGCTGTACGGTTATGCGATTGGCCAGCGCTTCAAGAGACTTTGTGTTGCCATCTGTTCGGGTGACAATAACGAATTCGTCACCGCCGATGCGGGCGACAAAATCTTCCGTGCGCACGAGCGCTGTTAAAATCGATGCGGTATGGGTCAGCACGAAGTCACCCGCAGCATGACCCCGGCTATCGTTGATCTGCTTAAAACGGTCCAGGTCGATATGAAGGATCGCAATTCCGTTCGGGCTGTTTTTGTCGCCGGCCCAATCTTCAAGAATTTGCTTCAAATAACGCCGGTTTGGAAGTCCGGTCAGCGGATCGTGAAGTGCTTGATGTTCAATGTGCGAATTTGCCTTGCGGGTTTCGTCCAGGGCTTGCGTTAGCTCGGCGGTTCGCTCTTCGACGATTTCTTCAAGCAGTGAACTCCATGACCGCAATCCGAGATTGACCTCATGAAGTTCGACGCTTTTTTCTTCGAGCAAGCGCTCTGCTTCGAAGCGCGCTTTGCGCTCGCGTTCGATACGTTTGAGAAGAACGGCTTCTAAATTGCTCACGGCAAGGCAAATCCTTGCTTTCGGCTCAGGACTTCATTGGATGTTGTAAGAAACCCTTGCGATTTAGACTGATCTAGAGGCGTTTCGCTTGTCATGGAATCGCTCAACGCCTCTAAGTCTGTGTTTTATCGCGTTTCCGGACGGCGAACCGGTGTCCACTTCGCCTGGAAACGCTCTAGGAGCTGATTGAGCAAAGTGCCTTTCATGGATCTCAAGCTCCCGGTTCAAAGTGCCCGGCAAATAAGCTCCCTTGAGCATGGGGGCTCCGAGCTTTCATTTTTGTGCGTTCTCTACTGGAAAACGCCCCCAAATTCGCGCGCAACGCCATAGACCTTTGGATATTACGATTTAGTCGTATTATAAGAGTCAGCGTAGAAGTTGCGATTTTAAAAGAATTTTTCGAAATAAAACTCTTGAATGAGACTCAAGGGATTAAACGAAATTTAATTATACAAATAACGACAAAGACGATTTGAGATAAAATCTATTATTCCGAGCCTTGCAGGTCGCTGTAAACACGACATTCTGAAATTGATCAACCCAAAGTCATTGTGATCTAAAGCGTGTCGCGGTGAATATTATTCACCGGAACGCTTTAGGTGTTTGTGTTAGCGTGTCTTTTGTCCCAAAATCGGCGCCCACTTTTGGGAGACACGCTGTAGCACCTACGAAAACGCTCTTTTGCAAGTCGACTTTTGTCGAAGCTGAACAATGTCGGGTTGGCGATCAGTTTGAGAGCCAACAACACTTTAAGCGGCAGGGCTGTAGCCGCATTGCAGATCGTTCAGCAAGCCATCTTCAAGACCGTAAATCCAGCCATGAACTGAGATCGCTTCTTTTCTGGCCCATGCGCGCTGAATGATAGGAGAGTTCGAGATGTTTTTAACCTGCTCACGAACATTCAGCTCACAGAGTTTATTCGCTCGCTCGCGCCCTTCCTGTCGTGTGGATAATTCGTTTTCATGCCGGCGGGCTAGGGAGCGCACAGGCTCCAGCCAGTAATCGACGAGCCCGTGGGAGGGCGCATTCAGAGCGGCATGGACGCCGCCGCAGCCATAATGTCCGCAGATAATAATGTGACTGATTTTGAGATGCTCGATGGCAAATTGCAGAACCGCCATGCAGTTCATGTCCGAGGCATTGACAATATTTGCGACATTGCGATGGACGAAGACTTCGCCTGGCTCCAGACCCGTAATGACATTAGCCGGAACGCGGCTGTCAGCGCAGCCGATCCAGAGATAATCCGGAGCTTGAAGGTTGGATAAGCGCTTGAAATAATCCGCCTCGTTTTCGACGCGCTGGCGTGCCCATTTGCGATTATTTTCTAGAATATGGGCAAGCGCACTCATCGTATCATTCCTCTCGATTGCTGTTAAAAACGATCTGGTTCCTGGCTGCCGGATGCATCCTTCGCGAAAGGCGCTCAGCATTGATCTCCATCGAGCCTCAGATATCACTCTAAAGTCGATGAAATTCAATAGCCGCGTTGCGAGTCGATCTGATGCAGAAGCGGCTCTCCCTTTCGAGCGCGCCGAAGGTTTTCCGCAACATCCTTGGCCGCGTCTTCCGGCACGGTGACGCTGGCGAGATGCGGCGTAACGAGAACATTGGGCATATGCCATAAGGGGCTTTCCGGGGGCAGCGGTTCTTCGACAAAAACATCCAGTGTCGCCCCGCCGAGATGACCGTTCTGCAGGCAGGCAATCAGCGCTTTCTCATCGACAACAGCCCCACGGGCAACATTGATAAACTTAGCCTCCTGCGGCATCTGGCGAAGCCTGGCCTCGGTGAGAAGACCTCGCGTTTCCGGCGTCAATGGCAGCATGACCACCAAAATATCGCAAGCGTTCAGAAAACCGTCGAGCGCTTCGAGGCCATAGACACAAGAAATACCGGGCAACGTCTTCGGGCTGCGTGACCAGCCGCGAACGTCCAAACCGAGATAAGCGAGCGCCTGTGCGGCGGCGCCCCCAAGTTCGCCCAAGCCCAAGATGCCGACTTTGGTCGCCGAAAGCGATTGAGGATGGATATAGCGCCATTCCGATTGACGCTGCGCTTCCTCAAATTTGTCAATATTGCGCGCATAGCGGATCACGGCAAACAGCACATAGCTCGTCATTAAGGCGACCATGCCGGGATCGGACAGGCGGACGATCGGGACATCGGGCAGGTCATTCCGCCCGGCCAGCGAGTCGACGCCCGCGCCTAAATTCACCACGAGGCGCAGATTGGTGTATGGCGCGAAAAAGCCGACTGGCGGCCGCCAGACGATCGCCGCCGTGACCGCGGCCGGATCTGGGCAATCGGGATAGGCATAAAAGGCGGCATCGGGCAGCTCTCGGTGCAGCGCATCGCGCCAGGCACCGGGGTCGTCAAATTGGCTGTAAAAGAGTACGATATCATTGGATGTAGGCATTTGGCTGTCTTCAATCGTATTTGCGGAAAGGAGCGCAACTCAACATTCAGGATATTGCATTATGAAGGCCAAGCAGCAATAACATCGAACGCTTCACGCAACTATAGGCCGACTAGCACATAGCGCCATTTCAAAATCGACGAATATTCCGATCTCCCGTGACAGAACAGCTGCATTCATATTCACCTCTTGGCAAAGCATTTTCCATTTTGGAGGTCCTGGCAAGAGAGGCAAAGCCGGTCAGTGCGCCAGATCTGTGTATGGAACTGGACATGAACCGGCAGACGGTGCATCGGATGCTTAAGCAGCTCGAAGCGCTCGGCTTTGTCCAGCGCTATCTTGACCGCGAGCGCTTCGTCATCGGGCCCGCATTTGCAAAACTCGCTTTAACGGCCGTGACAGCCAGAAGCGCCGGCTCGTTAAGGCGGGCTGTGATGGAGCAGCTCGTTGAGAGCGTGCGCGAAACATGCAATCTCGGCATACTTGACGGACATGAAGTCGTTTATATCGACCGGGTCGAATGCGACTGGCCGCTCCGCATCCAATTGCAGCCGGGAAGCCGCCTTCCGGCGTATTGTACGGCAATAGGCAAGCTGCTGCTCGCCCAGCTTCCGCCTGCAAAGTTGCAGCAATATTTGCGGGTTGTCCCGCTGAAACGCCTAACGCCGAACACTCTGACCGATCCCGATCAGTTTATCGAGGCCATACAGGAAATCCGGGAGAGCGGCTATGCAATTAATAATCAGGAAGACTCTATCGGTCTTCTTGCCGTCGCCGTTCCAATTCTGAACGAGCGAGGCACTATTGCGGCAGGGCTGGCAATTCACGGGCCTGAAGTCAGACTGTCGAGAGAGCGGGCTATTTCACTGATTCCGCAATTGACTGAGACAGCGCAGACTTTAAGTGCCATATTATTTCAAAATGACTGATTTATGGGCAGAGTGCACTGTAATTATACATAAATTTTCAAATTTTGGGACGTGACGTCACCAATCTGATGATATATCTTATCGCAGGTCTGGTTGAGATCGATCCAGGGGGCTGACACGTGCAAGCGCCCCAATTCACCAATCCCTACAGATCTCCGACAAAAGGAGTTTGGTTGTAATGAGACTCTTTCCCAAATGGCTTATCGCTTTATGCGCCATCCCAATGATTTCATCGTCCGCCTGGGCAACCGAAACGATTAATTTCGGGGTGCAGCCGGCCACGATGCCGATCTACATCGCGCGGGCCGCAGGGCTTCTCGACCCGATCGAGAAAAAGCACGATGTCAAGATCGAGTTCAAAAGCTTTTCCTATGGAGCTCCTGAAAATCAGGCTCTCGCCGCAGGCGAATTGCAAATCGCATCCGCCGGAATGGGGCCTGCAATCGTTGCTTCGGCGCGTCTGCCCGCAAAGCTGCTCGCCATTTCCATTCTAGAGCAGACCGCAATCATAATCCCGAAGGATTCGACGATCACATCCGTTGCCGAGCTGAAAGGCAAGCGCATTGCCTTTCCCGGTAAAGGCTCCCAGCAATATCCGCTGCTCGTCAAAGCGCTCGCCGATGCGGGACTCAAGGTGGACGATGTCCAGCTCTTCAAGACCAAAGGCTCCGACGTCCCCACATTGCTTTCCAATAAATCCGTGGACGCCGGCATCACCTGGGACCCGCATGTCTCCAACGCGCTTGCAGCCGGGCATTCCAAAGTGCTCATCAAAGCCGAAAAGATCCTGCCCATTAAGGCGGGGCATTATATCGGCAATGGCGTTTATGCGCGTGAGGACTTTATCGAAGCCCGTCCCGAGTTGGTTCAGGATCTGATCACGGCCATCGTTCAATCGATCGACCTCATCCTGAAAGATCAGGATAAGGCGATTAAGATGTGGTCGGAGCAGATCGGTTTTCCTGAGGATGTGATCCGCTTTGCGCTCGTTGAGAAAATCTCGGTCTATAATCTTGATGTCGCGCCAGAGGCGAGCACGATCGAGAGCTATACGAAGTTCCTGAAAGACGCAGAAATTCTCAAACCCGAAGATAATCCGAAGTTCGACCCCAGCTTTGCCGAAAAAGCTTTGGCCGCGATCAAGGAAAAAAGCTGAATCGTAAAAAGACGGGGCACAGTCTTGAAACCGGGCGCATCCAGCCCGGTTTCTCATGCGACATAAGGCTTTTACACGTCGATGGTCTCACATACGATAAGGACGGCGCGCGCTGTCCTGCCCTATTTCGCTGCTCTGTTGGTCATCGGCCTGATCTGGCAGCTTGTGGTCACGATCACGAAGCCGCACCCATCACTCCTACCGCCGCCGCTCTCTACAGTCTCAACTTTCGTGGACCTGTTCGGCAGCGGTGAAATATTTCGTCATATCTGGGCGAGTCTGAGCCGCGTCCTGTCGGCGTGGCTCATTGCGGTCGTGATTGCCTTGCCGCTCGGCCTTGCTATGGGACGGTCGCGCTGGCTGGAGTCTGCAATCGATCCCTTTGTCGAGCTGTTCCGTCCGATCTCTCCACTTGCCTGGATACCACTGGCGATTTTGTGGTTCGGCATCGGCGAAACCGGCAAAGTCTTCATCATATTCATCGCCACGTTCTTTCCGATCCTGCTGAATACGATTTCCGGCGTAAAAGGCGTCGATCCTGTCCTCATCCGTGCAGGGCAGGTCCTTGGCTGTAACACCGAGCGCGCGCTCTTTTTCAAAGTCATTCTTCCGGCCGCCATGCCAACCATCATTGTCGGTTTTCGGATTGCGTTCGGAACCGGATGGGCGGCGATCATCGCAGCCGAACTGGTCGCGGCTCAATCGGGGCTGGGCTATTTGATTGCTGACGGTATGGAGATTTTGCGGTCCGACTTGGTTCTCGTTGGTATGATCATCATCGGTATCCTTGGTGTGCTGATCGATTCCGTTTTTCGCCTGATCGCCTCTTACTATGATTGGGAGACTCGATGAACGCCAACAGCAAGAGCAAAGCCATCGAAGTGTCCGGCCTGGAAATGACATTTTCGAGCGGCATGGGCGAAGTGCAAGCTTTACATCCAACCGATTTGTATATTCCGGCGGGCCAGTTCTTGGCGATCGTCGGACCCTCCGGATGCGGAAAAAGCACGCTCCTCAATATTCTGGCTGGGTTCTTGACGCCGACGGCGGGAGCCGCCGAAATCGGCGGTGAGCCGGTCAGCGGCCCTGACATCGATCACGGTGTCGTCTTTCAGGACTATGCGCTGTTTCCCTGGCGCTCGGTGATTGACAATGTCGCCTTCGGACTTGAGCAGATGGGTGTCGCGCGCAGCCGCCGATATGAAATTGCGCAAGACTATCTCGCAGTGGTCGGCCTGAAGGATTTTGCAAAACGTCGGCCGAGCGAACTTTCAGGCGGCATGAAGCAGCGCGTGGCGATCGCGCGCGCATTTGCGCCCGACCCTTCCGTCATCCTCATGGATGAACCGTTCGGCGCGCTCGATGCGCTGACACGGCGTTTTCTGCAGCAGCAATTGCTCCGCATCTGGCAGGAGCACCAGAAGACGATCCTATTCATCACCCATTCCGTGCAGGAAGCGGTTTATCTGGCCGACCGCATCATCGTCATGACCGCCCGGCCCGGCACCATCAAATCTGACCATTCGATTTCGTTGCCGCGTTCGCGCGATTATGCATCCAGCGAGTTTCGCGAGATGGAAAAAGTTATCTTCGCCGATCTGGATGCCGAACTGGAGAAAAGCTTCAGCCTGGCCGGGGAGGGCGTATTTGGTGACTGAGACGCCGCCCCCGTCACACAGCGACAAAAGCGGCGCGCCGGATGCTGTAAGCGCTGCGGAACAAATAACGCAATGCGCTCAGCGCATTGAAGCGCGAGAGCCATCTCTGCATGCGTTTTGTGATTTGCATCTGGATGCCGCGCGCCGCGAAGCTGCACGGCTCGATGAGTTGCCCGTTAGGGTGCGGGGACCGCTCCACGGCATTCCTTTGGGCGTTAAGGAAATTTTCGATGTCGCTGGTATGCGCTGCGCATGGGGAAGTCCGATCCACCGCGAGCGAATACCCGATGCCGACTGCGAAATCGTCTCTCGTCTGAGAAGCGCGGGCGCAGTCGTTGTCGGGACAACGGCGTCTACGGAATATGCCATGGCGCGCGCACCCGCAACGGTTAATCCCTTCGATGCGGCCCGCTCGCCCGGCGGCTCGTCCAGCGGCTCGGCTGCCGCAATCGGCGCGGGCCTTGTCCCTTGCGCTCTGGGGTCACAGACGATCGGGTCGGGCATTCGTCCGGCGGGATATTGCGGTGCCTTGGCTTTCAAGCCGAGCTGGGGGCTTTGGCCGCTTCAGGGCGCCATGCCATTATCACATTGGCTCGATCATCCGGTCATCATGACCGCCAACCCGGAAATGCTTGAACGGCTTTTCGATGTCCTCTCGCCGGGCGAGGCCGTGCCGCCATCGCGATCGCTTTTTTCAGGGCAGGGCTGCAGGGATGTGATGGTGATCGAGCCCTGGTTCGCGGAGCCTCTTGCCCCGCATGTGCGGCGCGTTATTGAAGAGACGGTATCGCATCTGCGTCATCTGAAAATGCGGGTTGAGAATGCCTCAATCTCCACTGAAGCTACCGGCGAAGAGGTCTGCCTGCGAACGATCCTTTCGCATGATATGGCGCAAAATCATGGCGATGATTATGAAAGGTCGGGCTCGCAGATGAGTCCTGGTCTTCGTAACTGGATCGAAACCGGACAGACCGTTACAGCTGCCCAATATGTCGATGCCTTGGCGGAACGAAGCCGCTTTATCGATCGCATGAAAACTCTGTTGCCGGATAATGGCTTCGCGCTTACCGCGGCGACGATTGATATCGCTCCGTTGCGCAGCGAGGAAACGGGATCGCGCGCGCCGCAACGGCTTTGGTCGCTCGTAGGATTTCCGGCCATGACACTGCCCGCCGGGGCTTTTGCCGGATTGCCCATTGGTGTGCAGCTCATCACCCTGCCGGGACGCGACCGGGAGCTATTGAAATTTGGGAGTTGTCTTTACGCAAGTCTGTCCGGCATCGGCACGCAAACGTCCGATCAATGAGGTTCTTTCTTTTTGGTCAGCCGGATCGTGCTTTCGCTTGGAGTCTTACGCGTTCTGCAACCGGAGCCCTTCCATCAGGCAAAGCATCGTATGGGCCAGCGTTTCTTCGAAGTCCTGCTGAAAATGCTCGGTGTCCGCATGCTTCAAAGCTTCGGCCACAGTATCT
>CAZMAC010000056.1:0-11488 GCA_964564085.1 uncultured Hyphomicrobiaceae bacterium | reverse complement strand
CAATATGCAACCCGCAGGCAAATATCTCGGCGAGGCGTTCGAGCGGGCGGGCGGTGTGCCCGCAGTGATGGGCGAAATGCTTGCCGCCGGACTGATCCATGGCGACGCACAAACTGTCAGTGGAAAGACGGTTGCTGTCAATCTCGAAGGCGTGCGCAGCGCCGACCGCGACGTCATCCGCCCGATCGACAATCCGTTAAGAAAGGACGCTGGATTTCTCATCCTGTCCGGCAATCTCTTTGATTCTGCGCTGATGAAAACCAGTGTGATCTCTGAGGACTTCCGCCGCCGCTTCCTTTCGCGGCCAGGGGCGGAAAACGTACATGAAGCCCGCGTAATCGTTTTTGAAGGGCCGGAAGATTATCACGAGCGCATTAACGACGCCGATCTGGGTATCGACGAAAATACGATGCTGTTCATTCGCGGCGTCGGACCGGTCGGCTATCCGGGATCGGCGGAGGTCGTGAATATGCAGCCGCCGGATGCTCTCATTAAAGACGGCATCGCCCATTTGCCGACCGTCCGCGACGGACGGCAAACGGGGACGACGGAAAGCGCCTCGATCCTGAACGCTTCGCCGGAAGCGGCTGTCGGCGGCGGTCTAGCGCTGCTCAAAACCGGTGACCGCGTGCGGCTCGATCTCAATGCGCGGCGGCTCGATGCATTGGTCCCCGAAGAGGAATGGGCCGCCCGCCGCGCCGCATGGAAACCGGACATTCAGCCGCATCAAACACCCTGGCAGGAACTTTACCGCGCCCATGTCGGCCAGCTTGCCGATGGCGGCTGTCTGGAATTTGCAACGGGCTATCAAAGGGTTGGCCGCAAGCTGCCGCGCGATAATCATTGAGAGCGGACGCGGGGTTGCGGCGTTTCGAAGAGGTAAACGCATGAACATTCTGATCATTGGCGGGGGCGGTTTTCTCGGCCAGAAGTTGGCTAAAGCGCTCGCCGCGCGCGGGCAATTGCGCGGTCTGCCGATTTCCAAATTGACGCTCGCCGATCTTGCTGCGCCAGCGACAATCCTTGCACCGTTTCCGGTCATCACCTGCGCCGCCGATATTACCGACAAGACCAAGGCCGAAACCCTCATACAGGATCGCCCGGACGTCATTTATCACCTCGCGGCCGTCGTTTCCGGCCAGGCGGAGGCAGAATTCGATCTCGGCATGAATGTCAATCTGTTCGGCTCGATTAACGTTTTCGAGGCAGCGCGGGCGCTCGGCACGAACCCGGTCCTGGTCTTCACATCCTCGATCGCCGTTTATGGCGGCGAAGTGCCGGACCCGATCGATGACTGGACCTATCTCAATCCGCAAACGTCCTATGGTGCGGAGAAGGCCGCAGCCGAGGTGCTTCTCAACGACTTCTCGCGCAGGGGCTTTTTCGATGGGCGTACACTCCGCCTGCCGACGATCTCGATCCGTCCGGGCAAGCCTAATAAGGCCGCGTCCTCCTTCATGTCATCGATTTTTCGCGAGCCGTTGCAAGGCGAGGAAGCGGTCTGTCCCGTCTCGCCAGATTACGAGCACTGGTTTCTTTCGCCGCGTCGTTGCATCGAGAATCTGATCATCGGGGCGGAAATTCCGACCGAAGACTGGGGCCAAAATCGCTGCGTCATGCTGCCAGGCCGGACGCACAAAATCGGCGAGATGGTCGAGGCGATGCGCCGCGTTGCGGGCGACGAACCCGTCAATCGCATCCGCTGGGAGCCCGATGCGCAAGTCCAAAACATCGTGCATGGCTGGAAAGGGCGCTTCGATCCGGCAAAAGCGCTGCGGCTCGGCTTCGTCCGCGATCACAGCTTTGAAGACAACATCCGTTATTTTCTTGAAGACGATATCGATGTGCCAGCTTGAAAAAAAGGAGTAGATCCATGAGCAATCCGCTGGTCGTGCTTGTCACGGGCGCAAGTCAGGGCATTGGGGCGGCAACGGCGCGTGCTTTCGGTAAAACTGGCCATAAAGTCGTGCTTGCCGCACGTAGCCAGGAGAAGCTGGAGGCCGTTGCTTCCGAAATTGGCGGGAACGCTGGCGCTGTCCCTTGCGATGTCGCTGACCCGGCCTCGGTCGAAGCGCTGTTCCAGCGCATTGGCGAAATGCATGGACGTCTCGACGTTCTGTTTAACAACGCCGGAACAAATGTGAGCCCGCGCGATATTGGCGATACGCCCTGGGAGGATTGGCGCAAGGTCGTCTCGATCAATCTCGACGGCGCATTCCTGATCGCCAGCGGGGCTTTCCGGATGATGAAAAACCAGTCCCCGCAAGGCGGGCGGATCATCAATAACGGCTCGATCTCCGCTCATGCGCCGCGCTACAACTCCGCGCCTTATACCGCCTCGAAACATGCCATTACCGGCTTGACGAAAACGATCTCACTCGACGGACGGCCATATAACATCGCCTGCGGGCAAATCGACATCGGCAATTGCGCCTCTGAGATGACTGAGCAAATGGCGAAAGGTGTTCCGCAGGCGGATGGTACGCTGAAACCGGAGCCGACAATGGATGTTGCTCATGTCGCCGATGCTGTTTTGCGCATGGCCGAGCTGCCGCTCTCCGCAAATGTGCTGTTCCAAACCATCATGGCGACGAACATGCCCTTCGTCGGACGCGGATAGGCCATGAAGCTCGATCACGTAAATATCCGCACGGCCAATCTGGACGCGATGCGGGATTGGTATGTGCGCATTCTCGGGCTCAAGGAAGGCTGGCGTCCTGCCTTTCCTTTCCCCGGCGCTTGGCTCTATGCCGGTGACGACCCCATTGTGCATCTTGTCGGGGTCGACCGGACACCCGGCGCCGATGCAAATGATTTACGGATTGAGCATTTCGCGCTTCAGGGGGATGACCTCGCTGCCTTGCGTGCGCGCCTCAAGGCTGAAAACATCCCGTCGCGAGAGGCGCGCGTGCCGGGGTCGGACCTGCTTCAGGTCAACATCCACGATCCGGACGGAAATCATATCCATATCGATTTCCGTGTCGTCGATGCATAGATCGATCTGCCCTGCTTATCCTTGGGAGGCGCAAACCATTCGCTGTGGGCGCATTCAGCTTATTACTTATGAACTTCAAAAAAGGTCACCTCACCGCTATTCAAGACCAAGTCATAACTATTGCCGCTGAACGAAGTGAGCTGTAACCGACCATCTTTCTCCCTGATCCCTGCAAAAACATCCACATTACGATCCCAATAACGGCATTGTTCCATCCCGTTTATGTTCCAAATCCTTTTGCCAGTGCTATCAAAAAACTCCGCATTTTCCCAAACCCTTGGGCGGCTCGTCTCTGTCAATTTTCCCCATTTATAGACCACCGGAAAATTCTCATCGACCTTGACGGATTGTCGTGGCTCTTGAGGGAAATTCATTGCAACGGACCCCGGTTTGTAAATGTGAGCGGCATGAAGTCAGTGACCGCCTACTCAGCCTTGAAAATCATCCAGCAAAAAAACATGGCCGGTGATTCAAGAAACTGCGCCTCGTGCGTCAAGCCCAAAAACTCAAATTTCTTCGGACTGTCGGATATGTCGACACAATCGATTCGTACAAGGGACTCAATGCAAATATGTTTATCGAAGGCGCCACCAAGGCGTTACGATAAGGGTGGGCGGTCCGGAGTATGGCCATGAGAAAGATTTCTTTTTTAATCGCTGCGATTACATCGGCAATCTGCTTGCCGAATTCGTCCAATGCATATGCAGGCGAGCTGATCGCCTATGTAAGCCCAAGCGCCGGTGCGGGCGCGGTTATTGTCTCAGCACCGGATGGATCTGGTACTCGGACCTTGTTCGAACCGCCTGCAGGCGCCGACGCCTCAGGCGGTTTGGGAACGCTTGCTTGGTCGCCGGACGGGCAACATCTTGCATTCTCTTCCAGTCATCAATGGAGGCAATCGGTAAATTTCAGTGACATTTTCACGATTTCACGAGACGGCCGCGATCTCAAGCGTCCCACTGCAACGCCGGAGCCGGGCAGATATGATGACTATCCGAAGGGCAAGGTAAGAGTCATCGTTGACAACCCTTCCACTCATAGCGCTGAGACTGTTGTCTTTGTCGAAGGGGCAAGCAAGCCGGCCTCGTTTCTCGGCAGGCAGGCTCGGCGTGAGACAATTATATTCGACGATGTCGCAGATTTCGGTGACGGCATACGCCAATATGTGCGTGTCTTTCGTCAACCTGCTGGGGCATTTGGCTCTTGCTGGGTCGATCTCGGCGTTTTCGCGGATGTTAAGCCCGGCGAAACCGTCGAGGCCGGCAAATTGACTTGGTCTAACAAGTCCAGCTGCATGCGCGCCTGGCAGCCGACTTGGATTGACAACAAAACGATTGCCTTCCTATTCATTGAATTTCCCTGGCACCCCTATCCACCGAACAATGTGTTGTCAGCCTCTATTGCCATTAAACCGGGCGAGACGGGAACACGGCTGTTGAACATGAACGCGCGGACAGGCAACAGTAAACTCTCCGTCGTCTCGGCGGGGCCTAGGACCGACAAAGGACAGGAATTGTTGCTTCTCCGGCCTGGCGCTATTGGCACGGCTGTATATGTCGCGCCTACAAACGATGCGGAACGGCTAACCAATGTCGACTTTGGCCGCTGTCTGCGTACGATTTGTAAGATCACAGGTATCGATTGGCGAGCCGACGGCCTTGGGCTGTTTGTGGCCGAAGCGCAATCGGGGGCAACTGGACCGCAACCGAGAAACGTATCGGTCCTATATGAGTTCGATGCGTTATCCCGCTCGCGCCGTGAGATCCTTTCCTTGCCGAATGAAATTATAGGCCGGATCGCAGTGTCTCCCGATAACAAGACCATTGCATTCGAGCGCGCTAGCAGGCTCATCGACACCGTCGATAATGTTCGGTACGGGACACGCGCGCAATGTCCCTGCTCCATCTGGCTAGTCGATGCCGATGGCAGCAATCTGCGCAAATTCGCTGCGGATGGCCGGGCGCCGGCATGGACGCAATGAGTTCAATGCTGCGCTGGCTGTAAGGGATTCAAAGCAGAACCAATCTTTACGCAACCGGCGTCAGCAGCGGATCGCCCGCAAAATGCGCGGCAAGATTGCTGACCACCAGATCGCCCATTGCGCCGCGCGTTTTATGCGTTGCCGAGCCTTGATGCGGCGAGAGCACGACATTATCGAGCTTGAAGAGCGCTTCCGGTACGCGCGGCTCGTCCTCGAAAACATCCAGCGCCGCCCCACCAAGCGTGCCCGACTGCAACAGCTCAACCATTGCCGTCTCATCGATTAGCGAGCCGCGGGCAACGCTAACCAGATTGCCATTCGGCCCGAGCGCTTCCATCACCCGGCGCGAAACGATGCCTTTCGTCTCCGGTGTGCCCGGCGCAATCACCACAAGCCAATCGACAGCTTGGGCCATCGCTTCCAGATCGGCGTAATAGGGATAGGGCTCAAAGGGCTGCTCGCCGCGTCCGTGATAGACGACCTGCATCTTAAACGCCTGACAGCGCCGCGCGATTTCCTTGCCGATCCGCCCCAGCCCCAGAATACCGACCTTCGCGCCCGTCAGCTCGCCGGTCAGCGGGTAATTGCCGTCGAGCCAGCGCCCGGCGCGCGTAAAGGCATCGGCTTGCGGGATGCGGCGGCAAAGCGCGATCATCAGCCCCAGCGTGATCTCCGCCATCGCGTCATTGAGCACGTCCGGCGTATTCGTGACACGGATGTCTCTCGCCTTACAAGCTGGAATGTCGATCGCATCATAGCCGACGCCATAGCTGGCGATGATTTCCAGATTTGGCAGCGCCGCCATGATCTCCGGCGCACAGCCTGCATGGCCGTTGGTCGCGACAGCGCGAATTCTGTCACCGGCCTCGCGCAGCAGCGTTTCCTTGTCGTCTGCTTCCCAATATCGATGAACAACGTATACGTTGTTGAATGCGTTCTCCACATGCGCTATCATCGGCGAAATTTGCAAGATCTCTGGTTTCATGACGTTTCCCGCTGGTTGGAGCTAGAGCAAATCCGTTGAAGAACATCATTGACCGATCGGCGCACGTCGCACAATATTCTAAGACCAATCCGGCAAAAGACCGGGCTAAAAGGGAGGATACGGCGCCATGGCGTCGGTTACGATCCGGAACGTCCGGAAGTCGTTTGGCGCTGTCGAAGTGATACACGGCGTCAATATCGACATTGAGGACGGCGAATTCGTCATCCTTGTCGGACCTTCCGGCTGCGGAAAATCCACACTTCTTCGTATGATTGCCGGGCTGGAATCGATCACCTCCGGCGAAGTCAGCATTGCCGCCCGCGTCGTCAACGCCGTCCCGCCCAAAGAGCGCGACATCGCAATGGTGTTCCAGAACTACGCGCTCTATCCGCATATGAAAGTCTTCGACAATATGGCTTTCAGCCTGAAGTTGCGGGGCACGGATAAAAGTGAAATCGGCAAGCGCGTTGCGGAGGCGGCAGAAATCCTTGGTCTGACGCCACTGCTTGACCGCTATCCGCGCCAACTCTCCGGCGGTCAGCGCCAGCGTGTTGCGATGGGCCGCGCCATCGTACGTCATCCGAAAGTTTTCCTGTTCGACGAGCCGCTCTCCAATCTCGACGCCAAGCTGCGCGTCGCCATGCGTACCGAGATCAAGGCGCTGCATCAGCGCGTCCGCGGCACGACGATCTATGTCACACACGACCAGATCGAGGCGATGACCATGGCCGACAAAATCGTCGTCATGCAGGGCGGCTATGTCGAGCAGATCGGTGCGCCACTTGAGCTTTACGATAGGCCGAATAATCTTTTCGTCGCCGGTTTCATCGGCTCTCCGGCCATGAATTTCCTGCGCGGCCGCGTCGTGCAAAACGGCACAGGGGCAGTCGTGACGCCCGAGGGTGAGACGATCCCTGCGCCTCAAGCGCCAGGTATGGAGGAAGGACGAGAGGTTGTTCTCGGCGTTCGTCCGGAGCATTTGACGCTTTCCGACAGTGAGCGTGGTTTTGCGGCCCAAGTTATCGTCACCGAACCCACCGGTTCCGAAGTCCAGATTTCGGCCAAACATGGCGCGGACGATGTCGTGGCAGTTTTCCGCGAACGCTTTCAGCCGCGTCCGGGCGAAACGATCCGGCTCATTCCGGATACGGCGCGCGCGCATCTTTTCGACCCGGAAACGGGGCGCGCATTACGAGCTTAGCACGACAGACCGCTAGGCAATCGCCTGGCTACAACAAACCAGCATCGCTGGTGCAAATGGGAGGAACGGATGACAATTAACAGGAGAACTCTATTGCAAGGAACGGCGGCTGTCGGCGCATTTGCGGCGGCTGGCGACCTGCTTGGCTGGGCCCGCGCCTGGGCCGCGACGGACATGCTGCATAAGCCGGAAGATGGCTCGAAATTGCAGCTCATGCGCTGGAAACGCTTCGTGCAATCCGAAGAAGACGCATTCTTAAAGCTCGTCGAAGCCTTCACGAAAGCAACCGGTGTCCCTGTCGAAGTCTCCAGCGAAACGCTCGACGATGTGCAGCCTAAAGCTTCAGTGGCGGCCAATGTCGGCTCCGGCCCGGATATGTTCTGGGGCCTTTACTCGCTACCTCATCTGTTCCCGGATCAGTGCATGGACGTCTCCGATGTCTGCGATCACATCGGCCAGAAATATGGCGGCTGGGCGCCGACTGCGGAGACCTACGGCAAATCGGGCGGCAAGTGGATCGCGGTGCCGGTGGCCTACAATGCTAACCTCATCAATTACCGCATATCGGCGGTCAAAGAGGCCGGTTTCGACAAGGTGCCCGAAGACCTTGAAGGCTTCCTTGAGCTGAACAAGGCGCTGAAGAAGAACGGCAAGCCGGGCGGCATGGCGCTGGGACATGCCTCGGGCGACGGCAATGCCTGGACACATTGGGTGCTCTGGGCGCATGGCGGCTATCTGGTCGACGAGAACGACAAGGTCATCATCAACTCGCCCGAAACGGCGGCTGCGCTTGAATACGCCAAGCAGCTTTTCGAGGCATGGATCCCCGGCACAGCTTCATGGAACGATGCGTTCAACAACAAGGCCTTCCTCGCTGAGGAGGTCTGGCTCACCAATAATGGCGTTTCGATCTATGCGGCGGCGAAGCGTCAGGCTAGTGAAAATCCGAAGATGAAGGAGATCATGGAAGATATGGACCACGCCTTCTGGCCAATCGGCCCCGCGGGCAAGCCGACCGAGTTCCATATCTGTTACCCGCTCCTTGGTATGAATTACACCAAGAATCCGAATGCTGTGAAAGCCTTCATGCAGTTCATGATGGAAGTCGAAAACTATGAACCCTGGTGCGAAGGCGCTGTGGCTTATCTGAGCCATCCTTACAAGGCGGGCGATGATTTCGCTTTCTGGGAAGCCGATCCGAAGCTGGTGACGGCCAAGCCCGCGGCCTGGCGCACTTCGACGGCTGGCCATCTCGGCTCGGTCGGTGAAAAGGCCGCCGCGGCTCTGGCCGACTTTATCGTCCTCGACATGATCGCGAATGCCTGCTCCGGCCGTGAAACTATCGAAGGGGCGATGAAGATTGCCGAGCGTCAGGCAAGCCGGCTTTATAGATAGTCTGTAAACGGAGATAGAACGCGCTGGAATAAGGTGTCCATACGCCGCCAGCGCGTTCTTACCCCTTATTGTGGCCGAGATCGCGCAAGATAAACCTGCTGCCGGAACAGTGGAATACCGCTCGTCCTGGACGCGTTTGAAGACCAACCGGAACTGGCTTGGCTTCTGGTTTATGTTGCCTGCAGCCGCCTTCCTTATTCTGTTTCTGGCTTATCCGCTCGGTCTCGGCGTCTATCTGTCCTTTACCGATGCGCGGGTCGGACGGCCCGGCGGGTGGGTCGGCCTGGAAAATTACACCTGGCTGATCGGCGATTTCTCGAAGGGCTGGCGTTTCTGGGAGAATGGCGACAGCGTCTTCTGGCTCTCGGTTTTCAACACGCTGCTTTATACGATCGTCGCCAGCGTCATCAAATTCGCGATCGGGCTGTATCTCGCCCTGCTGCTGAACCGCCATATGCCGTTCAAAGCGATCATCCGTGCGATCGTGCTGATCCCGTTCATCGTCCCGACGGTGCTGTCAGCCATCGCCTTCTGGTGGATCTTCGACACGCAATTCTCAATTATCACTTGGATGCTGCAAGGCGTCGGCGTGATTTCGGAGAGCTATCAGATCAACTGGTTGGGCGAGGCCAATCTGGCGCGCGGCTCGGTGATCTTCGCCAATATCTGGCGCGGTGTGCCGTTCATCGCGATCACTTTGCTTGCCGGTCTGCAAACCGTGAGCGTTTCGCTTTATGAAGCGGCAACGATCGACGGCGCAACCCCCTGGCAGGTCTTCCGCTACATCACCTATCCGCTGCTCACGCCAATCATCGCAGTGGTGATGACGTTCTCCGTGCTCTTCACCTTCACCGACTTCCAGCTGATCTGGGTGTTGACGCGAGGCGGTCCGTTCAACTCAACGCATCTGATGGCGACACTCAGCTATCAGCGTGCGATCCTGGGCGGCTATCTCGGCGAAGGAGCAGCAATCTCGACAGCGATGATCCCATTCCTGCTGGCGGCGATCATGTTCTCCTGGTTTGGGCTGCAGCGGCGCAAATGGCAGCAAGGGGGCAAAGATGGCTGAGCAAGCCGCGCCGCCGCAAATGGCAGAAGCGAAGGACGATTACCGCGAAGGTATGGAGCATCTGGAAACGCCGTTTTCCAAATTCGTCACGCTTTATCTTCCGCTCGGCATTATTCTCATTGTCTTGATTTTCCCATTCTACTGGATGGCCCTAACCTCTATCAAACCGGATCAGGAACTGATTGATCTTGAGACCACCAATCCCTTATGGACCTGGAGCCCAACGCTCAAGCACATCCAGGTGCTGCTCTTTGAGACCGCCTATCCAACCTGGCTCTGGAACACGATGTCGGTTGCAATTTCCGCCACGATCCTTTCGCTGATCGCTAGCGTCGGGGCGGCCTACGCCATCGTGCGCATCCAATATCGCGGCGCCAATATGATAGGCGGTCTGATCTTTCTGGCCTATCTGGTGCCGCCCTCGATCCTGTTCATTCCGCTTGCCGGGGTCGTCAATCAATATGGGCTGTTCGACACGCCCTTCGCACTGATCCTGACCTATCCGACAATCCTGATCCCGTTTTCGACCTGGCTGCTAATGGGCTATTTCAAGACCATCCCCTTCGAGCTTGAGGAATGCGCGCTGATCGACGGCGCGACGCGCTGGCAGATCCTGACCAAGATCATCCTGCCGCTCTCCATACCCGGTCTGATCTCGGCCTTCATCTTCTGCTTCACGCTGTGCTGGAACGAGTTTATCTACGCGCTGACCTTCATCTCCAACGTCAACAACAAGACGGTGCCCGTCGCCATCGTTACCAACTTCACCGATGGTGATATCTATCGTTGGGGCTCGATCATGGCGGGTGCGCTGATCGGCTCGCTCCCGCTCGTCGTGCTTTACGCCTTCTTCGTCGAGCATTATGTTGCGGCAATGACCGGGGCCGTAAAGGAATAGATAATGGCGCGCCAAGCGGATTGGTATTTCGATGTCATTTCGCCCTATGCCTATTTGCAGTTTCACGAGCTGAAACGCCTGCCGGACGACATTGAGATTACCTTCCGCCCGGTGCTTTTCGCTGCGCTTCTTAATCATTGGGGACAGCTCGGCCCGGCGGAGATCCCGCTTAAAAAAGTTCATACCGCGATGATTACGGCGTGGAGGGCGCGTGCGCGTAGCATCGTTTTTAAGCCGCCACCGCGTCACCCTTTCAATCCTCTCAAACTCTTGAGACTGATTATTGCCCTTGGCGCGACGCGCGATGTCGTTGGCAAGGTTTTTGCTCATGTCTGGGGCGAGGGTAACGACGGCGAAGCGCCGGACAGTCTTGCCCGGCTGGCGGCAGATTTAGGCGTTGACGATTTCGACGCCGCCGTCGGCGCTGAAGCCGTGAAAACCCAGCTTCGCAGCAATACGGAAAATGCAATCGCGCAAGGCGTTTACGGCGTCCCGACTCTTGCCATTGACGGTAAGCTGTTCTGGGGCGAGGAGATGTTCGATATCCTGCTTTCCTGGCTGGACGACCCGGCGGTTCTGTAGGAAGGCGGGCTGCTGGAACGGTTTGATGTCCAGCCTGCCAGTGCGCGACGCAAAGCGGCAGACGGCTGGCGCATCCACCATGTCAACCTTCCGGCAACCGATGTGCGCGCTTCGGCGCGCTTCTATTCTGAGATTCTCGGCATGAAGGAAAGCGCGTGGACTTTTCCGCCCACGGAGCAAGTCGGCCACATCAGCGCCAATCCTTCCAAGCTCACGCTCTTTTCCTGCGACACGGCCAGCAAGGGCGACAATAGCGGTCTGCATCTGATTTTACCGCAGCCGGAATTCGCGCGGAAAAACGGACTCGATCATAATCCGTCCATTGGTGGGCATATTGCGATCCAGGTGCCGTATCTTGAAGCGGTGAGTGCACGGCTGATAG
>CAZMAC010000055.1:9907-11496 GCA_964564085.1 uncultured Hyphomicrobiaceae bacterium | reverse complement strand
TGGATGTGCAGGAGCGTGGCACCTGCGACGTCGATGCATTTCTTGAAGGTATTCTCGATGTGTTGGAGGTCGTCGAGACGGCTTCCGTCTTTCACATCGATGATTAAATGCGTTCCGGCAAATGTCTCGCCGTCACGCTCACAAAAGTAGTCTTTACGATCCTGCTGCTGCGCCACGCTCGGGCCGCAGACGGAAAGCTTTTCTTCCGTTTGGGCGGTGCTTGAACCTTGATCCAAGTCCATCCCCAATTGGAAGAGGGCGACATCGTATGCCATATGGCGTCCTCCCCAACCAGTAGATGACCAGACAAAACCGGCACCATGAGCACGACCATGGCCCCGGCTTACAAGGGGGGGCATATGCACGCTATGGCCCCCAGTTTCAAGTGAAATCTCTATGAATGGCAAAGAATTTTCCGTGATCGCGACATTTAGACGATCACATCCGGCCCAAACACTCAATTTAGAGAGCGCTTTGATCGCTCATATGAGGGAATGCCCTGATCCCTTCTTTTTGGGGAATGATCAGGTTGCGTTGCGAGGTGCCGTGCCTTTGCAACGCCATTGACACTGACAACATCAGTTTGCTTCGAAGCGGAGGGATTTGACCTCTATTCTTTCGCCTGATCCTTGCGGTATTCCTCAATTTTTTGGACCGCCTGGTCTTTCAGCTCGCTTGCCTTCTCCGAGGCCTTTGTCGCAACTTCGCTCGCCGTTTCACGAACCCGGTCCATAGTGGTCTTTTCCGTCAGCTTGTAGTCCGGCGCCGATTGCAGCGCCTCTTTGGTTAAAGGAACCATGATCAGACGCTTGCCGTCCTCCTCGGAATAAGTGACGGCCTCAAAGGGAAGCGCAACTTTCTTCGCGCCAAGACCTAGAAAGCCGCCAACACCAATGACCACCGTGGTAATCTTGCCCGTGCGATCGAAGAGAACGTCGTTGACGTCGCCAATCTTGTCGCCTTCCGCGTTAACGATTGGCTGACCGACATAATTGGCAATCCGCCATTCCTCCGGATGCTGCTCCGTCTTGAATGCGTCCATATTCGCGGTCTGAGCACTGACCGAAGTTGCGATGGCAACGAACACAGCAGCTAGAGCAATGCGCGTCCGAATGGGCGCGGATAGTTGCTCTAACCCTTTAAGAAAGATCAACTTTTCAACCCTCAAATGATTCCATTTGAAGGTCGGTTGATCTAGCAGAGTGGATTTCATTTCACCGTCCTCTTTGCAGTTATCGCGCGACCATTCCTGTCTGATTAGGTGAGATTTTCACGCGATAGCGACAAGAGGCCTGAAGCACGTTGCTTGCCGATCCCTTGCAGCATTTCGCTGAGCCGGACTTTTTGGCAGGAATGCTGGTCGAATTGACTATCGTCAGTTTGGCTCAGAGTTCCTGAATGTTGTATTTAAAAGCCGGCCCCCTTTTGAAAAAATCTAGATCAACCTGCATGTAATCGGAATCGATTAAGCGCAGAAAAGTCGATCTAGATCGGGCCATTTTAAATAGAAACGATCCTGATTTATATCTGTCTGCTTACGAACGATTTTCTCGAAAAGTGGTTTCCACTTTTCGGATCTCAGTTTTTTC
>CAZMAC010000055.1:1868-9807 GCA_964564085.1 uncultured Hyphomicrobiaceae bacterium | reverse complement strand
TGGTTTCCACTTTTCGGATCTCGCAATAGTCTCCGGGCATGGCTTCCGAACTCACCTCCCGCGCCGTGCTAACCGGCATGGTCATTGGCGCGCTTCTCGTCCCCTGCAATGTCTATAGCGGCCTTAAGATCGGCTGGACGTTCAACATGTCCGTTGCGGCCGGTTTGCTGGGCTTCGCATTCTGGCAGGCCAGCGCCAGCCTGTTCGGGAGCCGATCCTGGGGGCTGCTTGAAAACAATATCAACCAAACGGCGGCATCATCGGCGGCCTCGATCACGTCTTCCGGTCTTGCCGCGCCGATCCCTGCGCTTGCTCTGATCACGGGGCAAATTCTATCCTGGGAGGTCCTTGCGGTCTGGCTGTTTGCCGTCAGCGCGGTCGGGGTGGTCGTTGCCGCGAGTCTGCGCCATCAGATGATCTTGCGCGAAAAGCTGCCCTTTCCGCCCGGCATCGCCACAGCCGAGACGATGAAGCAAATCCATTCCGGCGGACGTGAAGCGCAGGAGCGCTTGCGCGTTTTGTTCAGCGGGATCGCCATATCGGGCGGGTTGAAGCTCCTGGTAGACCATGTCGTCGCGATCCCAAAACTTGCGCCGTCTCTCGCTATTTCGCTCGGCAATCGCGGGCAGGCCACATTCAACAATCTGGGCATTGCTCTCGATCCATCGCTGCTGATGGTCGGTTTCGGCGCAATTGCCGGGCTCCGGATCGGGCTTTCAGCTCTCATCGGCGCAGCCTTTGCCTGGGGCATTCTTGCGCCTTACGTCGTTACAATGGGCTGGGCGGAAACCGGTCCCGCCGATCCGGCGGCATCCTGGTTCGGGCCGCTGGTTGAGTGGCTGCTTTGGCCCGGCGTGACGCTGATGGTGACATCGGCGCTAACATCTTTTACCTTTTCCCTGGCCAAGATGATCCGTAGACGGCACAAGCCCGCCGACTCCACGCCGGATGCAGACGCTCCTCCGTCCGTCAGCCGCGTGAGCCTTATCATTGCTTTCATCGCCGTTCTTATTCTCACCAGCGCAGCGCAAATCTCGATTTTTGGCATTGGCCCCGTCGAAGCGGTTGCGGCAGTGCTGCTCACATTTCTGTTGGCCGTCGTTGCCGCGCGCATTGCGGGGGAAACCGGCATTACGCCTGTCGGTGCGCTTGGCAAAGTCACGCAGCTCAGCTTCGGCATCATCGCCCCCGCCAACCCGACTGCAAATCTCATGACTGCCAATGTGACCGGAGGCGCGGCGGATCAATGCGCCGACCTTCTGCACGATCTGCGCACCGGTCAGATCATCGGAGCCGCGCCTCAGGCGCAGTTTGTCGCGCAGTTTTTCGGTGTTCTGATCGGAAGCCTTGCCGGAAGTATCGCTTATCTGACCCTGATACCCGACCCGCAAGGGATGCTTATTTCAGCTGACTGGCCCGCTCCGGCCGTGGCGACCTGGAAAGCCGTGACCGAAGTGTTAAGCGCGGGGCGTTCGGCAATGCCGACCGGTGCGCTGACCGCTATGGCGATCGCAGCGATCGCGGGCATAGGTCTTGCGATTGCGGAAAAGTTACTTCCTGACCGGCTGGCGATCTGGGTGCCGAGCGCAGGTGCGATGGGCCTCAGCTTTGTGATCCCGGCCTGGAATTCGATTTCATTGTTTCTCGGAGCCGCCGCCGCCGCGTTGGTTCGCAGGCTTTTGCCGTTCTGGAGCGAACGCAAGCTGGTTGTTCTCGCGGCAGGCCTGATTGTGGGAGAAAGCCTTGCCGGCGTGCTGTCCGTTTTTGTCAACGCGCTGAGTTGACTCTGCGACGGCAGGCATCACCTTTTATTCTGGAAGGCCAGGATTGACATTCGCAAGTTAGGCCATGGGCAAATATCTGTTTATCGCCGGGGTTGTCTTAATTCTCGTCGGTGTGCTTTGGCTGTTCGCTGAGCGCATTGGCCTCGGACGGCTTCCCGGAGATATCGTCATCGAGCGCGAGAATTTTCGGCTTTATCTCCCGATTGCGACCAGCCTTCTGATCAGCATTCTGCTCTCGGTGATCCTGTATTTTTTCAGCCGCTGGTAGGTTTACCGATCCTCTTTGAGACTGGTGATATAGGCGAAGACATCCGCGATCTCGTCATCGGACAGGACTAGATTGGGCATGGTCGGATGCGGCGTCCGCATGAAGATTGACAAAGCTCGCTCATTCATGCCCGGCGTTTTCGCGATAGTCTCAAATGTCGGCGCAAACGGCTCCACAGAATGCAATGCGCCTTTCTCAATACTGTGGCACGAAGCGCAGACCTCGCGTGCGAAACGGTGGCCTTTGTCAGCGTCACCAAAATTCTGAGCGGCCGCCGAACTATGGTCGCTCACAGCGATGACCGCACCGAGAATGACGTAATAAAGAGAATGCCTCATGATCCGCCTCCCACGAAGTCGGACGTCATTCCAGCACGCTCTGAGGATAAAGAGGTTGATCAATATCAAAAGCTTGAACCAATCCGATATGAGCCGCGATCTCCCCTCCGCTTGAGGGGGCCTATTAGAAATCGTAAGGCGTATAGAAAGCGGCTCTTGTATTGGACGCGATTTAAGCCGCGCGCGGCAGAGAAAGTCACGAATAATGCGATTTGCGAACTAAGTCGCCGACTGCGCGCGATTTATTGAAGACGTGGCACGAAACTTGGCGTTCACCCCTACGGCCTTTTACGCTACACTCCGCAAACTTGAATAATAATAGGCATATGCGACGTTAACATATGCCATTTCATGCATAGAACACATCAATGGGAGGCAGATCTCGTATGAAATATTTATCGAAAACGACCCTCTTGGCCACGGCAGCGGTTTTCGCCATGTCGGGTGCGGCCTGGGCGCAGGATGTCATTACGCTCGGCGCGGCCGTGTCGCTGACCGGGAAATACTCGACCAATGGCGCTCACACAAAGAACGGCTACGACCTCGCGGTTGAGAAGATCAATGAAGCTGGCGGCGTCAAAGTCGGCGACAAGACTTACAAACTCGCGATCAAATATTATGATGACGAGTCGACGCCGGCGCGCGGCGCGGAGCTTGCCGAGCGGCTGATCAGTCAGGACGAAGTTAAATTCCTGCTCGGGCCCTACAGCTCAGGTCTGACGAAAGCCATCGCTCCTGTTACGGAGAAATATAAAGTTCCGATGGTGGAAGCCAACGGCGCATCCCGTTCGCTGTTTACCAGCGGATATGAATATCTGTTTGCGGTGCTTTCGACCTCGGAGCAATATCTCTCAAGCGCCGTCGATCTTGCCGCCGAACAGGCCAAGGCCGCCGGCAAAGAGCCAGGCACGATCAAGGTTGCCGGAGCGTTTGAAAACGATCCTTTCAGCCAGGACATTCGTGCTGGCGTTCTCGATGATGCAAAGAAACACGGCATGCAAGTCGTCATCGATGATAAGCTGCCCAAAGAGCTGAACGACATGGCGGCCACGCTGACGAAGGTGAAGGCTGTTAAGCCCGATCTTCTCGTGGTGTCCGGACACTCCAAGGGCGCGGCGACAGCCATTCGCAAAATCTCGGAAATGAGGGTCGATGTTCCGATGCTGGCGATGACCCATTGCGACTCCGCTCAGATCATCCAGAAATTCAATAAGGATTCGGAATATACGCTCTGTGCATCTCAATGGGCGCCGACCCTCAGCTATAAGGACGATCTGTTCGGCTCAGCCAGCGATTTTGCCGAGCTTTTCAAGAAAACCTACGACTATGAGCCGCCTTACCAGGCTGCAGAATCGGCCGCGGCTGTGCAGGTTTTTGCCGATGCGTTCACACGCGCTGGCTCTCTTGAGCCGAAAGCGGTTCGCGACGCGATTGCTGCAACGGAGATGGAGACCTTCTACGGCAACATCAAATTCGATGAAACCGGTAAGAATATCGCCAAGCCGATGGTGCTCTATCAGGTCCTGGACGGAAAATATCAGGTGGTCGCGCCAACCAAATGGGCTGCAGCTAAGCTCGTGCATCCGCGTCCGAGTTGGTCCGAACGCTAATTTGCTTTGAAATGACTGGCCACGCCCCGGCACGTGGCCAGTCATTTTCCGCCGAAAACCGCTCACGGGCTTCATGCCGAAATCCCGTTCCCGATAAAGGCTTTTCATGAGCAATATTGGCCTTCTGATCGACGCGCCGATCCTTCTTGTTCAACTCATTCTCGATGGGCTTTTAATCGGTGCGGTCTTTGCACTTGCGGCCTATGGCATGGCGCTCGTCTGGGGCGTGATGAAAATCATCAATATCTGCCAGGGCGAATTCGTTATGCTTGGCGGCTATGTCGCGGTCTTGCTGGCGGCGGCGGGGTTCAGTCCATTTATCGGCGTTCCGTTGGCTGCGATCATTTTGTTCATTCTTGGCTGGCTGCTCTATCAGATCATCATATTCAAGATTGTCGATCACGACCTGTTCATTTCGATCCTCGCGACATTCGGCATTTCCATAATTTTGCAACAGCTCATGAACCAGGTCTTTGGCTCCGATGTTCAGATTGCCAATAGCGGGCTTGGAACCTGGTTTGCCTTTGACGGCCTCGTGACCGTTTCTCAGGTCAAGGTTGTCGGATTTATTCTCGCCTTCATTCTTGGCGGCTGTCTGGTCGTATTTCTGAAACGGTCGCGGATCGGACAAGCAATACGCGCCACCGCCCAGAACGCGCGGGCGGCCCGCGTTCTTGGTATCAACACGAACCATGTCTATGCGGTGACTTATGGTCTGAACGCTGCGATTTGTGGAGCGTGCGGCGCGCTTGTCGCGATGGCCTATACCATCCACCCCTATATCGGCCTGCCTTATACGGTGCGGTCCTTCATGATTGTGATCGTGGCAGGGCTTGGCAATCTGGTCGGTGTCATTCTCGCCGGACTCGGACTTGGCAGCGCGGAAAACGTTGCCGGCTTCGTTCTGGGTGCTGAATATCAGCTTGCCTTCGTCTTCTCACTTCTTGTCGTCGTGCTGGTTTTCCGAAACTGGCGATTAGCAAGAAAACGGCAATATCTCAAATGACCGACCGGCACGCAAATCATCTCGTCTTCATGGCCATTGCCGCTTTTGGCGTCGTCGCCCCGTTCCTTTTTCCCAACTATATGGCGCAGATGACCGAGCTCTGGCTCTTCATCGTTTTCGCGCTGACCTGGGACCTGATCGGCGGCCAGATGGGTTACAACTCCTTCGGCAACGTTGTTTTCATGGGGATCGGCGTTTACACGACCGCCGTCGTGCAGGTCGGGCTCGTCTACGATGTGGGCGAATTTAATGCCGCGCGCGGCGGGGGCACCGAATTCGTATTCGACGCGGCGCAATATATTCAAGGGCTCGTTCTTGGCCTTCCTGCCAGTGCTATTCTTGCAGCCCTCGTCGCAATCGTTCTTGGTGCGGCCGTTCTTGGTATGCGCGGGCAATATTTCGCGATCTGTACGCTTGGCCTTGGTATCGCCGCCGGTGAGATTGCCGGCGGCTGGGAATGGATCGGGGCCGGCTCTGGTATGACCGTGCCGGTTGCGCCTTTCGACCTCGTAACGCTCTCCCGGATTTTCTATTATCTCTCCCTCGGTCTTGCCGTCGTCACGTTCTTTTACATCGCCTGGCTGATGAGCACCCGCTTCGGACTCGCGATTAATGCCATCCGTGACGACGAAGATAAAGCCGAAGCGATGGGGCATTACACGACGCGCATCAAAGTCACGGCCTGGGCGATGTCGGCCTTCTTTTTGGGCGTCGCGGGCGGTATTTACGGCAATCTGAAACGTTTTATCGATCCGATCGATGTCGCCTTTGCCGGCCCGACCATCGGCGTCTGGATGGTGCTGATGGCGATCCTGGGCGGTAAGGGCACCATTCTCGGCCCGGTCATCGGCGCGATCGTGTTTCAGTTCACCAAGGAGTTTTTCTGGACCTATCTGCTGGGCTGGCAACGCGTTGCGCTCGGCGTCATGATCGTCGCCATCGTCGTGTTTTTCCCGCAAGGGATTGTGGGCTATTTCCGCGATAAACGTATGGCGCGGCGGCTTGAGGAGCGTCGGGCATGAGCGCGCTGCTCGAAGTCGAAGACGTTTCGAAATCGTTTGGCGGCGTGGTCGCCAATCGCGATATTTCGCTTCGAGTGCCCGAGGGCAAGATCATCGGGCTGATCGGCCCCAATGGCTCGGGCAAGACAACCCTATTCAATTCCATCGTCGGCTATCACCCGATCGATGGCGGGTCCATTCGATTCCAATCGCGCGAAATCTCGAAAATGCAGGTGCCTGACATTGCCCGGCTCGGGCTGCTACGGACCTTCCAGCAGACCCGTATCTACGGCAAGATGACCTGCGTCCAGAACATGCTGATCAGCCGGTCCGAGCGCAACAGCCGGTTTATCGACCTCTTCGGCAGCCAGGCAGGCCGCGGCACCAGACGCGCCGATGAGCTTCTCGAATTTGTCGGCCTGTATGAAAAGCGTCATCTCCCAGCTGGAACGCTGTCATTCGGCCAGCAGAAGCTTCTCGAATTCGCCATGGCGCTGATGAACGAGCCGGAAATGCTGATGCTCGACGAGCCGACCGCCGGTATCAACCCGACGCTGATCAACGGCCTGATCGACCGGCTGCGCCGGGCCAACGCCGATTTTGGCATTACGCTTTTCGTTATCGAGCATAATATGCGCGTCATGATGAACCTCGCTGAGCATATTTACTGCCTGGCTCATGGCGAGCTGCTGGCGGAAGGCCCGCCGGACAGAATTCAAAATGATCAGCGGGTTCTAGACGCCTATCTCGGAGCGCATTAATGGCCAGCGCGGACAAGCCGGATCACGACGATACGCGCAGCGACGCCGGCTCGAAGCAGAGTGCGAGCGGCGCGAAGGCGGCGGCGCGCGGGTATCATTCCGGCGGCGTCGACACGGTCATGTCGGTCGAGGATGTCGCGCGTGAGGCCAGCCGTATTGCCGAAGCGGCGCCTCCCTATGAAGATCTGCTGAAGCTTTCCAGCGGCGAGCCTTTTGTCACCATCGAAAATCTGCGTGCCGGTTACGGGCAAATGGAAATCCTGCATAGCTTTTCGCTCGCCGTCGGCAAGGGACAATCGCTTTGCCTGATCGGCCCGAATGGCGCGGGAAAATCGACGGTGCTGCATTCGATCTTCGGCTTTACCCAAATCATGGGCGGCAAGATTTTCGTCGGCGGCAAGGACGTGACGCGGCTCAGCCCGAACGAAAAACTCAAAACCGCCGGGATCGCTTATATTCTGCAGGATAATTCCGTCTTTCCGGATATGACGGTTGAGGAAAATCTCTGGATGGGCGGCTATCTGAAGGGTAAGCCGTCCGAGGCGCATCAAACCGCCGAACGGGTCTTTGGAAAATACCCGCGTCTTGCCGCGCGGCGCAGCCAACCGGCGCGTGTCTTGTCGGGCGGTGAGCGCCGTCTTCTGGAAATCTCTCGCGCGCTGGTTATGGAGCCGGAGGTCTTGCTTGTCGATGAGCCATCGATCGGGCTTGAGCCCCGCTTCATCGATCAGGTTTTCGAAATCCTTGCCGACCTACGCGATGTCGAGCGCAAGACGATTATCATGGTCGAGCAAAATGCCAAGAAGGGTCTTGAATTTGCCGATCTCGGCTATGTGCTGGTCTCGGGCGAATTGGCAAAAGCAGGCCCGGGCGGCGAATTGCTCAAGGACCCGGATGTCGGGCGGCTGTTCCTGGGCGGATAGAGCGCTTTCAGGCGAAGCATGGCCCCGTGAAGACGGGGCTGGATGCCGGTTCGCCGCTCGGAAAGCGCCGATAAAGCAAAGAGTTAGAGCGCTTTCAGGCGAAGTATGGCCCGATACGGGCCACGTCTACACCTTCAGCGCAGTGTCACACGAAAACCTATTCCGCCGCCATTCTCCATGCCGTCGAATAAAAGCATAACGTCCAGACCATCACCATCGGCGCCGAGAACCGCGACAGCCTCCGCCTT
>CAZMAC010000055.1:0-1768 GCA_964564085.1 uncultured Hyphomicrobiaceae bacterium | reverse complement strand
TCATCAGAGGGGCTGGCAATCTCTCCAAGCTCAACAGCGTCGCCGCCAGCCTGCAGATCCGCAAGAAACAGACGATATGGCAGGTCCTGATCTTGTGCAGGCCCAGCAAGCACGAGGAGGCGGCCATCGGATATCCAAGAGAGGTCGCGAATGCCGATCTGCGAACCGAGCTTCAAGGGAATGACCTCTGGCTCACCGCGCACCTGATCATCCTGTTCCGCAAACAAACTCTCAAGATCCGTCCGCACCAGAAAAGCCGTGCCGTCGATCGACGGCGCCCGCAGGCCGACGATCAGCCGGTTCCCATCGGCTGCAATGCCCTCAATGTTGAGGCCGTTCTCCTCTTCGTCGAGACTTTGCCCGAAATACCCGCCGACCTTGTCTGCCCGTTGCAATATATCCGAAAGCCGGTAGGTCATGGCCGTGGCCTGATAACCGTCTTCATCTTCAACAGCATTGCCCTCAGCGTCGGTCGGATTGCCGTTCTCATCAACCCTGATTCGGGCCAGGATGAAGGATGCGGGATTAAAGCGTCCCTTGCGCCGGCTGCAGCCATGCGAGCCAACGATATAAAAATAAGGCGCGGCATAAGCGACACCTTCACCGTCAAACTCGTCCGGGTCATCCTCTCCGCCAGGGCAATTCGTTTGAGGCCGGGAACCAAGAACGCCGTCCAGCACCTCGTCAACCAGGCTGATATTCGCGCCGGGATAAAAAGTCTCGCCTTTTAGAGTGGCAAATTGTGCGTGGTGATTTTCATCGTTGATCAGCACGCAGACCCGGCTGCCGTCAGGGCGGGGAGGCATGCAGGCAATGCCGCTGAGATCGCTCGCAGGCTGACCCCGTTTGCCTTCAAACTCTCCATCAACGCGATAAGCGATTTCACCTTTCAAAATAGCGGCCACGGCAGATCCTCCCGGAACGGTTAGAGTCGCCGATGATATTAGCGCAACACCTGCACTTCGAATATATGAAAACATGGCTTCTTCATTCCGCTTCGAGCCAGCGTGACCGACAACCAAACCATAGGGAGGACGGAAATTCAGTTCCGCCTTCAATGCAAATTCAACAGCCGGTCAGAGTCGCCCGCGCGATTCTGTGAAAGCGAAACGACTATAGCGTCCCGATTCCGAAGTTCGCCGCATTCTTGCAGCAGATCCCGTTAGCCACATAAGCTGTGCCGGTCGCTCCTCACAAGGCGCATTTTAAGCCGCCAAATCTCTCGGCGATGAGGAAATCCGGCTCCTTCCAACGAAAGCAGCCCGTCTGGGTGCAACGGATCGCACGACTCTCGCAGGATTGCGGGCAGCCGTCGAATTTGTCCTCGAAATTGGAACGGAGGTCACAGATCTTGCCGCAAATGTGGCCCTGCGTGTAACAGAATTGCGCCAAATCTCTTTCTGACTGGGCATCGCCTGACTGTGAACGGCCGTCTGGATAGGCCTGGTGCGGTGACTTCAGGTCAGTCGCAAAAACCAGCGTGCTGGCTGCTGTGAAGGTGAACGCTAAAAACAGAGTGAAAAATAATAGATGAATTCTGCTCATTCCTGCCCCCTCGAACGCCGCGTTCAATGTGAAATCCTACCGAACGACTCTCTGAGTCCTTGCGATATCAACGGCAAAGTATTGTTCGACGCATTCGGGGCCGAAGTTTGTCATAGCCTGCGTTCGCTTCGGACAATTTAACCGCTGAACCGGCAAGCAGTAATCACCCGAAGCAGCTTTTAGCTATGTGTCCAAAGCAAGAAGCGACGAGCCGTCTCAATTA
>CAZMAC010000054.1:8061-11630 GCA_964564085.1 uncultured Hyphomicrobiaceae bacterium | reverse complement strand
CAACGCGCGTCCAATCGGACGCGGACAGTTGCGCTAACTTTTTGAAATAGATCAACTGACGGCTTTTAATCGATTCCGAGTAAACGTCGGTTGATCTAAAGATCATTTTGATCCCGACCCAAGTGAATGGCTTTTTTGCTGCAAACTGCGTATTACGCCCAGACCAAGCAGATAAAGCGTGGAGAGGGCGATTGCTATTTGTGTTGGAACGCTTGCGGGAAACCCATCCGCACAGGCGCTAATCACAGCGACAGACCAAATTCCCATGACCGCGAATGTGACCAGCCGAAGCTTGCGTACGCGAACCGGATGGATCCATTTAAATGGAATGAATGTGAGCAGGGCGAATAACGTAAGCATCACAAAAGCGATTTTTTGTGGAACCGCGAAAATAAAAAAATACAACGCCACGACGTTCCAAAGTGCTGGAAAGCCCACAAAGAAACCATCCTCGGTTTTGCTTTTTCTGTCCGTGAAATGAAAAAGAGACGCCAATAAAATGATGGCCGATGCGGTGGTCGCGAGTTCGGGAGGAACAAGCTTTGCTTCATAAATGATATAGGCCGGTACGACCACGTAAGTCGTATAGTCGATGATTAGGTCGAGCCTTTCACCGGAAAAGCGTGGTAATTTCTCGGTCACGCCAATGTAGCGGGCAAGGGGGCCATCCAGACCGTCAACGATAAGCGCCAAGCCAAGCCAGGCAAATGCCGCCTCCCATCGGTGTGCCGCCGCTTCGAGGAGTGCCTGGAACCCGAAAACAACACCGAGCGCCGTGAATGCATGTACTCCGAAGGCCACCAATTGCCTGAGCATCCTTTTTGCTTCCCCGAATAGCAAAAAGGCGGCCACTGGCCGCCTGTCATGCGTCATATGAAAATGTAGAGTTAGAAGCGGTGCCGAATCTTACCTTTGATAAGCACGTCGTCACTCTTATCTTCGAGTGTTGTGTCTGTGCCCTGGTCTGTCCCGCCGCCATATAAAAGCTCCAGCCCGAAATCAAGCTTTGGCAGCGTACCAATAGAGCCAACACCAGGAATTTTCAATTCGGTTCCGCCGGATGTGGAATCATTGGGGGTGGTCAGCGAAAGCCCACTGCCATTATCCAGTTTTTCCAATTGCAATACTGGCTGTTCTGTCAGAGGAGCAGATTTCGCCGCGGGCGGCGGCACTTGTGTTTCCGTGAATGCGTGCGCGTTACCCATCCCTGCGAGTGCAAGCACAGCCGCGGTCGCCAAGCCTGTCAATGTCACTTTGAGTGGATGCAGGACCATCGCGCTCAACTCCAGAATCTATTCACAATAAGATGGCCCCTTCAGATGGGCATTGCAAGCGTGTTATTTTTAGGCATAACTTATTGAAAAATAATATATTTTAATCCCGTTGCCGTGGTCATGTGTTGCAGGTGCAACAAGTCTGGCTATTGCACGTCATAATTTGGCCCCAAATCAGCATCCCGTTTTCCATAATTCAGCGCTCAATCTAAAATCCAGGCCCAAAAAAGTACGAAAAGAGACCAATATGAAGAGTTTTTGTGTGGATAATCGGTGAATTTCGGGCACGCAGCCCTGCCTCATTTCAGCCATATTCTGATTTTGCGCGCGAAACGGTCAAAATTCTTCGGACATCAAGCGGAGAAAATTTTACGTAATCCAGTATCTCGCATGCAAGGAGAGCGTTTCGGTCACCGGCGCTGACATTCCGTTTGTCCGGAACAGAGGTCCTCTCTCGTCTGTGAAATGCGGTGTGTTAACGTTTCGGCTGATCCCGCAGCAAGCTGACCGGATCAAGTCTTGCGCGCGGATCGCCGATTTCGCAGGGCCCGTTTCGGTCGGTGCTTGCCCCCTCACCGTCAAGAGCAATGTCGTCACTCCCGGACCGATCATCCGCAATCGGGTCAGCGAGCGCCAAACGCGCGCGCTGAATATTGGGAGCCCGCTCCGCAACGGCTCCTTTAGGCAAGGCGCCGATGACGTCGCTCAAAGGTATATCCCGAAGCGCCTCGTCCATTGTGAGCGAGCAATCCAGCTTCAATGGTTTGCGCGCTCGTTTCGGCAGGTTCATCCGGCGCCTCACGGCCGGATCTATTTCTTTCCAGTGCCGTGTCGGACCGGTGTCGAGATGGACAAAACGCGGACCGGAAAAAGGATAGTACCCCGTACCGCCGGCATGATGCTTTTCCGCTTCCCGTCTCAGACGATTGGCGCCGAAGCCGGACACATAAATATCGACGGCCCGCCCGAACATATGCTGGCTGTTCGGATCGACGGTGCGTCCGGCACGCAACAGCGATGCATTATGGCCTTCGGAGCGATAGGCGGAGATCACACTGATCCGGCGATTTTTACCGATCGCCTCTTGCAGATCGTAAAGCCGGTCTATAAGCCGCGGATCAATGTCGATTGCCTTTTTGCAGCGCCAGTCCCGCATGAACCAGCTGATCTCGGCCATAGCCTCAGTCTGATAATGATCGCCGATCCTATATACAATATCGAGCCGTTCGCCTGTCCAGCGGTGTTTGAGACGCAACAATCGCGTCACCGGTTTGCGCTCAGGCATTGCAATCTGCCTCCGCGCTTCCTGCTCGGCCGCCCGAGCTTCGTTTGATGCAAAAGCGTTTGTCAGGAAGGCACAGACTATGAGCGCCGTGACCGGCGGTCTTGAAATCCGATTTATTACTTGCCGATGCTTCGCCATGCCCCCTCAGCGACCCAAACTGGCAGTCCCCAGCGTCTTATGCACAAATTGCGGCGCAGCGGCAAGATAGGTTAAGGACTATGCGACCAGATCCTTCATCAAGATGATCAATTCTGAATGCCCGGACCGCATTGCGCGGCGATCCAGTTGAGAAAATCCTCGCCCCCGCCTGCAACAGGCAAGACGAGACGCGCCGGAGTGGAATAGGGATGGAGCCGCTTGATCCCGTCTAAAACCTCGGCGGCGCGTTTCGCCATTGTCTTCACGATCATCGCCGTTTCCGTGTCTTCTTCAAGCCTGTTTTCCCAGACATAGATGGCTGTCATTGGCGGAAAGATATTGACGCAAGCTGCAAGCTTGTCCTCTACAAGGGCACGTCCGGCTTTTTTGGCATCGTCCAGGGAGGGAAAAGTCGTGTAAATCAGAACGGCATCTTTATCATTCTGGCCCTGTGCGGCCGGTCCCTCACTTTTTCTTGGATCGGCAGACGTGGTCATGGCTTTGTCCTCTTCTTTCATCGTGGTTCCTTCCATGGCATCTCAGCACGAAACAGTCGTTGAAAAAATCCACTTCGTCGCAAGCAACACCCCGGAAGCCGAGCAGGCGCTCGGCAGGCTGTCGGCGCGTTATGGCAATGTCGACCCGGATGAAGCCGATGTCATCGTTGCCCTCGGGGGAGACGGCCTGATGCTACAGACGCTCCACGATTTTATGGGCAGACTTATCCCGATTTACGGCATGAATCGCGGCTCGGTCGGCTTTTTGATGAATGAATATAATGAAGAAGATTTGCGCGAAAGGCTGGCCAATGCAAAGCTCAATTTAATCTATCCCTTGCGGATGCGCGCAACGCTGGAAGACGGCAGCCGGGT
>CAZMAC010000054.1:0-7961 GCA_964564085.1 uncultured Hyphomicrobiaceae bacterium | reverse complement strand
GGGGCTATTCTGCCAAGTTCGGCCGAAGTCACCGTAGAAGTACTTGAGCCGGAAAAGCGGCCCATGAGCGCGGTGGCAGACCATACGGAATTCCGCCATGTCATCAGGGTTGACATTGCCGAGGAGCGAGGTATCGGGCTGCGGCTTTTATTCGATCCAGGTCATGAGCTGGACGATCGTGTCCTGGCGGAACAATTTCGATATTGAGGAGAGATGAAGAAGACTCTTCGGTCAAAAAGACTCGCCAAAATGCAATTCAAAAGCGATATCACAACGCAAGAATTGCCGGCGGCAAAAAAATAGGTTGAAATTAGCCGTAAGAAGACTGGCGAGAATCAAACTCAGGGTTACGCGATGAGGGGTCACTATTTCGAGGAATTCGAGGACGGCATGGTGTTCGATCATCCGATCCGCCGTACCGTCACGGAAATGGACAATACGCTCTTTTCCTGCCTCACCCACAATCCGCAGCCGCTCCATATCGACCGCCATTTCTGCGAGACGGAAACCGAATTCGGACAGCCTCTCATGAACAGCCTTTTTACTTTGGGGCTGATGATCGGCATCTCCATAAATGATACAACGCTTGGGACGACCATCGCCAATCTGGGCATGACAGAGGTGAAATTTCCCCATCCCTTGTTCCAGGGCGATACGGTTCATGTGCAGACAACAATTATAGGCAAGAGGGAGAGCCGGTCCCGGCCCGAAGCCGGAATCGTCGAATTCCGGCACGAGGCTTTCAATCAGGATGATAAGCTGGTCGCGGTTTGCACGCGCCAGGCATTCATACGTAAACGGCCAATAGCGTAATGACGGACGAACAGGCAAAAATCGAGCAGCAACCACGGTCCTTTCTTTTCGTGCCAGCAAACGATCAACGAAAGCTGGCAAAGGTGATGCGAAGTGAGGCGGATGCGCTCATTCTCGATCTGGAAGATTCTGTTGCAACAGATGCCAAACCCGCAGCGCGGCGGATGGCCTCTCAGTTTCTCTCCGCTCATGGATGGAACACGCGCAGGCCGCGATTTTATATCCGCGTCAACGAACTCGGTTCGAAGCTAACCCGCGATGATCTGGCCGCTATCTTGCCCAAGAAGCCGGATGGGATCATGCTGCCGAAAGCCGCATCCGGTGCCGATATTGCTGCGCTCGCATCGATGATGGCGGACGTCATGGAGGGAAATGCTCAGGACATTCCCATTCTGGCAATTGCAACCGAAACACCGCTCGCTCTTTTGCAGATGCAAAGCTTTGTCGGCGCTCATCCTCAGCTAAAGGGATTAAGCTGGGGCGCGGAGGATCTCAGCGCTGCGCTTGGTGCATCGGCCGTGCGCGATACGTCTGGCAGCTGGACCGGCCCCTTTCAACTTGCCCGCAATCTATGTCTCTTCGCGGCCCATGCAGCCGGTGTTCAGGCAATCGACGGGATTCACGCCGATTTTCGCGACAATGCCGGGCTGGCCAAGGAGGCAAAGGAAGCGGCCCGCGATGGGTTCACCGGAAAGATGGCCATTCACCCGGAACAGATCCCGATCATCAATTCCGCATTTACGCCGAGCCGGGACGCAGTCGCAGAGGCAAAGGCCGTTATCGAAGCGTTCCAGGCGGCGCCGAGCGCCGGGGCAATCGGCCTCAATGGCAAGATGATTGACCGTCCGCATCTCCTGCGCGCTCAGCGCCTGCTGGCCCGCGCCCGCGATGGTTTCGTCTAAGCAGGCATTCATTGGTTGCCCAACGAATGCCTGCTTAGATTCCTTTGTTTTCGCAGAGTTTTTTCGTAAAACCGGAAGGGCCACTTTTGCGAACTCTGCTTAGAGCGCTTTCAGGCGAAGCATGGCCCCGTGGAGGCGGGGCTGGACACCGGTTCGCCGCTCGGAAGCGCGACAAAACAAATAGTGAGAAGCCGACGTCCTAATTCAATCAAGGCGGATCAGGCTTTAGCAGCCCCGCTATTTGCGCTTTCTGATGTGATAGGTCAGCGCCAGCCCGATGCAATGCTCAAGAACTTTCACAGGCCAATCTCCCGATATATCAAGAAGAATTGCGCGATTGCCTTGAAATGTCAGGTCTTGAGGATACAGGCTTCGATAGGTGTCGATTAAATTCGTACGGCAATTGAAAAATATCGCGCAGTTCGCCGGTTCTGTTTTTGTGCAGCCCAGGCGGATCGTACTGCCGCTACCGGTCACTTCCGTTAGATAAGCCGGTTCTCCCCATTTCAACGTCTCAGTCAATGGGCCGATCTCGGCATGAGCGCGCGCAACACGGAAGATCATCGCCCGTAAGTCCATCAGACTCATGCGAGCATCGGCGGGAAATGCTTCAAAAGCCTTCGCAACTGACTGCGGCATATCCGGACAATCACCAGACTTCATTGAGGCACAACCCGTTTGATTTGGGAATTGCGTTATCGAACCGGTTCGGCGAGAAAGCTCGTAATTGCTGCCAAATCGGGCCGGTCGCGATCGGCGGGGCGCTCTTTTGCAGCTCCTAAGTAAATGAATCCCGCAAAACGCTCCTGATCGCCCAGACCAAATGCGGCTTCGACCCGCTTGTCGAAACCGTACCATTCCGTAATCCATTGCGCTCCGAACCCCATCGCGCCCGCTGCGTGAAGCAGGTTCAGGCAGACGGCCCCGGCGGACAGGATTTGCTCCCATTCAGGGCAAGCCGGATGAGGCTTGGGCGAAGATATGACCGCAATGACGATAGGTGTGCGCAGAAAACGCGTCCGCTCCGTTTCAAGCCTGACCGGCGATGCATCCGGCTCATTGACGGCGCAGATCTGTGCCAGCTTGTCTCCGAAAGCAACCCGCGCATCACCCTGCAAAACGATAAAGCGCCAGGGAGCAAGCTTCTTATGGTCTGGCACACGGGCGGCAATGGCGAGCATGTCGGCCAACATATCTTCATTAGGACCCGGCTCATCCAACACTTTGGCCGACACTGAACGCCGAGTGCGCAAATGATCGAGTACGACTTCGTTTCGCTTTACTTCCTGCGTATTTGTACTGGATATAGATATCTTTTCAGGTGCTGCCATAATTGCGCGCTTTCGAGAGAATAATTGAGTATTTCGCTTAACGCATCACACAGCACTGGACAAGGACGAGAAAGCTGTGAAAGGTGTGACACAGAACACGGAACCCCCGATTATACCATGCTCCGCATCTGGATGACGCGCGCTTTAGCATTCGTTTCCGTTATCGCCTGTCTGACGCTGTCAGATTTGGGACGCATCTCTCTTGAGGCCAAAGCATTGCCGTCCGAGGCCGCTTCGAGCGCCCGAAATGACCGTCAGGTGAATGAAGAGCTTCTGAAAATCACGGCAAAAAAATCGCTTAGACGGGTATCCCGCCTTGCGCCGCCGCTGCCGCAAAAACATCCGTTCAAACAGCATAATGTGACATTGGCGGCCGCACTTGCCGAAAACGCCCCGCCACTCAGCGAGGGACTTTCCTGGCGCATTTTAAGGCTCGATCAGGGAAAAAAAGAACCGGAATTGATCTGGAGCGGCGGCGGATCCGGACCGGAGCTGACTTTAAAGCCGGGACGCTATTATGCCGAGGCGGCTTACGGATTGGTCAAAAACGGAAGCGAATTCGAAGTCGTTG
This sequence comes from uncultured Hyphomicrobiaceae bacterium, assembly GCA_964564085.1. Taxonomy (GTDB): domain Bacteria; phylum Pseudomonadota; class Alphaproteobacteria; order Rhizobiales; family Rhodomicrobiaceae; genus JAHQVI01. Next base: position 4,344 of record CAZMAC010000054.1, on the reverse strand, counting down.
CGCATAAACCGATCTCTCACCTCATTGCGCTCAATGCCGGAACCTTGCGGGTTCACGGCGCTGCCGTCAGCGGCGGGCCGCCACTCGACGATATGTTTTTCACGCTGCGCAAGGCCGACCCGCAAGCCGGTGAGGACGAGAGGGATGTCGGGCGATCAAGCCTGTCACAGGCGCTGTTCCATGTTCAGGCCGGAGATTACGAGCTTGTGGCTCACCACGGACTTGCAAAAATCCAGATGCCGTTGACGGTTAAGGCCGGTGAGACCAAGGTTGTGGAAGCGGTCATGAACAGCGCAAAACTGACCTTGTCGGCTCGCGCCAAGGCGGATAGCGCGCCGATCAGCGGTTCAACCTTCTTCATTTATGAAAATGGCGAAGCCGGCCGGAACCGGGAAATCGCCCGGTCCAAGCTGGACGAGCCGAGTTTCAGCCTGCCCGCCGGTCATTACCGGATCGCGGCCGTGCTCGGATTGGCGCAGGTCGAGCAGGACATTACCGTCAAGCCCGGTGAAGAGGCTACGAAAAGCCTTGTTCTCAATGCAGGCGGTGTCCGTCTCAGCTCGCAGCTGTCGGGCAATGGCGACCCGCTCGACCATCACCTTCTGTACCGGGTCTTCAACCTGTCGGGGAAAAACGGCACACCGGCCAATAAGGAAATTCTGACCTCCACCCTCCCCTCGCCAACGATCTTTCTGTCGGAGGGACGATACCGGATCGAAAGCCAGTATGGTTGGCACAATGCCCGGCAGACCCGTGAGATCGAGATCAAACCCGGCGATGTCGTGAATGTCGGCTTCGAACATAAAGCCTGTGAAATCCAGCTGAAGCTTGTCCCGAGACCCGGCGGCAAAGCGATTGAGCGGGTAAAATGGACGCTGAAATATAATGGCGGCGGGACGGTGCTAATTTCGCAGGACGCGGTCCCTGCACTCATCCTGCAGGCGGGCAACTATCAGGCTGTGGCCCAGTATCAGACAAAAACATACACCCAGACCTTCGAAGCAGTCTCCAATCGGGAGCAGATCGTCGAGGTCGTTATACAATGAAGCTCACTCTGGTTCGCAAAATAAGGGACTTTTATTTGCGATGACGAACGCTTTCGCAGGCTTCTTCCATCTTATTTCGTTCGTATGCGCCGCTCTTTTCCTCACCAGCCTCGCCACACCCGGCGTAGCAACGGCGCAAAATGAAGCCGTTCTCGTTCTCGATCATTCCAATAGCATGTGGGGACGGATCGAACGCGAGCCGAAAGTAAGCCTAATGCGCAACGCCATTGGCGCGATCCTGCATGAGAAAAGCGGAAAGCTCGAACTTGGCGTAATCGCTTACGGCACGCAAAAAAAGAAAAGCTGTGAAACGATCGAGACCTTGAAACCGCTCGGCGCGATCGATCCGGCGGCGGACGCAAAGGCAATCAACGCCGCAAATCCGAAGGGAACGGCACCGGTGGCCGCCTCGCTCACTGAGGCAGCCAAATTGTTCAAAACAGAAACGGGCGCGCGCTCCGTCATCCTTGTGACCGACAGCACCGATGACTGTGAAGCCGACACCTGTGCTGTCGCCGAGAGCCTCAAAGCGCAATCACCACAAAGCGTCGTTCATGTCGTTGCTTTCGATGCGAAAATTACCGAAACGTTACAGGATCTGGCTTGCATATCGGAGAATACCGGCGGGTTATTTCAGACAGCGCAGAATGCCGCTGAGTTGAACGACGCCCTTCGCAAAAGCCTGCAACTGGCCGAAGACGGTCTGACCGAAGATCCCGACGGCAGAACAATTCCGATCCTGGCGCCTTCGCAACCGGGCCCTGAAGGGGAGGCCTTCACGTCGAATGAGCCCGGCACATTGTTGCTCTCGGCGATCCTTGCAAAAGGCACGCCTGAACTCAACAATGGCCTGGTCTGGCGGATCTACGATGGGACTGTGCAACAGGACGGCAGCTATAAGCTTTTGCAGCGCTTTGAAACAGCACGCAGCACGGTTTCTCTGAAGCCTGGACAATATCTGATCAATGCCGCTTACGGGCAGGCCAATCTCACCAAGAGAGTGACGGTCTGGCCTGAAAAGCGTCAGGACGATGTTTTCAATCTGAATGCGGGCGGGCTTCGCCTTTACGCAACGCTTGCACAACAGCCTTTGATTTCAGAACAGTCGCTGTCGTTCGACGTCCTTTCCGAAGACACGGATCAATTCGGCAATCGCCGGAAGGTCATTTCGGGCGCAAAGCCGGGTGTCGTGCTGCGGCTGAACAGCGGCAATTACCGCGTGGAAAGCGTTTACGGCGATGCCAACGCGATTATGGAAGTCGATGTGAGCGTCGAGCCAGGCAAGCTGACCGAGGCAACCATCGATCATCAGGCGGGCAAAGTGACGTTCCGGCTCGTGGAGAAACCCGGCGGCGAAGCCATGGCGAATTCAACATGGCAAATCTTTGCAAGCGACGGACAATTGGTCAAAAGAAGCGGCGGGGCATTTCCCTCTCATGTGCTTGCCGCCGGAAGTTACGACGTTCGCGTAAAACACGGAGAAAAAGAATTCGCCGCGAAATTCTCTGTCGATGCCGGTGACAAGAAACAAGTCGAAGTAGTGATGCCGTAAGACTTAAAATTCTGCGCCTTGCCGCTGTGCTTCCTCGGCGTCCTCCGCATCCATTTGTGCGCCGCGAAAATCGGCTCCTTCCATCAGCGCGCCCTCAAGATCCGCCGCTCGAAGATTGGCCTGAGCGAAATTGGCCCCCCGCAAATCGGCGCCCCGCAAATTTATACCCGTGACAGGACGGCCGATATTCGTATTTGGAACGAATTGCGCCCGCCAGAGATCGGCATCACGAAAAACCGCTTGCTCCGCTTTGACTTCGATCATGTTGACTTCGCGCAGGCTGGCCTGGGTCAGATTTGCCCCCGTAAGATCGGCCTGATGCATGTCGGTGCGGTCGAAGATCCCAAAGCGCAAATCGCGCATTCGCAAATTGATGCTGGTTTCGCCTTCATCGAAGGCGCTGTCCTTGACCAGATCCGTATCCGTGACAACAAGATTTCGGGCGAACGGACTGATTGGACGCCCGGACAACCTGTCCACAGGGCCGTCAAACAGGACCGCTGTCGGCAGGAAAGCCTGCCGGGCTTGACCATTTTCATTGCGATAATGCGTTATCTGGACTGGCCAGAACGGGGTCATCACCTGATCCATGCGCTCATCCGGAATGGTTGCGATGGCAACCGAGAAAAGCAAAGCGGCGCTTCCAAGCACCAGACTCAATAACAGGCTGAGAGGCCGCTCAATCATGGTTCGCCCAAATCCACGGACGAAACCCAGTGTCGGATGACGCATAAAAACGGCGAAAATCACAAGGAGCAAAATATCGGCGATGAGATATGCCCGATGCGCCCAGGTAACCTGCAAATCGTGATAGGATAGGAATGTCGTCTGGAAATCGAGCAGAACAGCGACCGGCAGGATGCCAAGGCTGAACCAGTTCAGAAGTGAGAGAAAGAAAGCAAAAAACGGGCTGCGCTTTCCGCCGGCAATCAGCTGGGTAAAAGAATAAGAATGCAGATGGTTGCGAATGCGGTGCGTGCGGAAAAAATTGTTGCCTTCGAAATTTGCGATGCGCGTGTGGAGGTCACGTGCCTGCCGGGCGAGCATGACATGCTGAAGCAGGATCCCCATATGAACCAGAACGAGCATGACCGGGCCGAAAATGAAAAAGGCTTTCAATTCAATCTGAACCTGCAAAAGGGGAAGCGGTATCGGAGTACCGAGCAGAAGTTCGCGATGAGTGAGCCCCGCGAGCGCAATCAGAAAATAAGCTTGAAGAGCAAGAAATAACAGCCAGCCATTGCGGGCCGAGGCACTGGTCCGGTTGACGTCGTCCGCCAATTCTTTGAACGTCGTCTCAATTCTTTCAATTGTCGTCACTACGCTACGTCCTTACCCATTACTGCGCGCAGGAGTTTTTAGACCCCATTCCCCGCGAGAACCACTCCGCTCCTGATATACAGGAATTGGACTTATACGAAATAGCACCTAAATTCTGCGCATAAATAACGAATTTGCGGTGGGCGGAGACAAATCGTCCCGTGCCTTTTCGTGTCGGCCTGCTAATCTGCGGCCTCGCTAATTTGTGGACCGTTTCAGCTATTGGTTTTCCATGCAAAAGTCCATCTCCGTCCGCGGCGCGCGGGAGCATAATCTCAAAAATGTCTCGCTCGACATTCCGCGCGAAAAGCTCGTCGTCATAACGGGCTTATCGGGCTCCGGCAAGTCGTCGCTTGCTTTCGACTCGATTTATGCGGAAGGCCAGCGGCGTTACGTCGAAAGCCTGTCGGCCTATGCGCGCGTGTT
>CAZMAC010000053.1:0-11635 GCA_964564085.1 uncultured Hyphomicrobiaceae bacterium | reverse complement strand
CGAATTCGGCGTGGACTGGGACGGCGCGATACAAGCAGATTGCGATTATGCCATTGATTGCCGCGGCATAGGGGCGGCCGACGAGCTCCCCTCTCTGCGCGGCGTTCGCGGCGAAATGCTCGTCATCGAAAGCGACGAAATCTCAATCAACCGTCCTGTGCGTCTGCTTCATCCCCGCTTCCCGCTCTACATCGTTCCCTGGCCGGAAAATCGCTTCATGATCGGCGCAACGGTCATAGAAAGCGAAGATCGGGGCCCAGCAACCGTGCGTTCGGCGCTAGACCTTCTGGCGATGGCCTACACGCTGCATCCCGCATTCGGCGAGGCCCGCATTCTAGAATTTGGCGCAGATCTGCGCCCGTCATTCCCGGACAACATCCCCAAAATCGCGCTGAGAGGCCGCCATATTCTCGTGAACGGCTTCTATCGTCATGGCTATCTGCTGGCGCCGGTTCTCGCCGAGCTGGTCGCAACCTATATAAAAGATAAGAAAACACGCGAGGACATCTTCATTGAAGATCACGGTGAACGGTGAAATCCAGGAAACGGGCGCTGAAACGCTTGCCGAACTGTGCGAGGCACTGGGCTATGGTGAGATGAAGATCGCCACGGCCCTGAATGGCGCATTCGTACCGGCCACTGCACGCAGCGAGATTAATCTCGATGAAGACGATCGCGTCGAAATTGTCGCCCCGAGACAAGGCGGTTAGTGAATGGTTGAATTCTACGGCGAAAAATTCACATCGCGTCTGATCCTGGGCAGCGCCTTATATCCCTCGCCGGACATATTCAAACAGTCGGCCGAGAAATCCGGCGCGGAGATCGTGACAGTTTCCCTGCGGCGTGAGGGGGCACGAGAGCGTGCAGGCCAGCAATTCTGGGATTTGGTTCAAGCGCTAAATGTGCGGGTCCTGCCGAATACGGCCGGATGCCGGACGGCCTGGGAAGCCTTGACCACGGCGATGATGGCGCGAGAGCTGTTCGACACGCCCTGGGTCAAGCTGGAGGTCATCGCCAATGACGACACACTTCAGCCCGATCTCTACGGCCTCGCAGAAGCGGCGGAAACGCTGACGCGCGAGGGCTTTAAAGTCTTTCCTTATACGACCGAAGATTTAAGCGCTGCCGAAAAACTTCTTGCCGCCGGATGCGAGGTGCTGATGCCCTGGGCCTCGCCCATCGGATCGGGGCAGGGGCTCAATAATCCGTCCGGACTGGAAAGCCTGCGCGCCTATTTTCCGAATGTGCCGCTTGTTATCGATGCCGGTATCGGCGCGCCGTCTCATGCGGCGATGGCGATGGAGATGGGCTATGATGCCGTGCTGCTGAACACAGCCATTGCCAAAGCCGCAGATCCGCCTGCGATGGCCGCTGCCTTTGCGCAGGCTGTGCAGGCCGGCCGTCTCGGCTTCGAGTCCGGTCTGATGCCGCGCCGGACCATGGCGGTACCTTCGACGCCAATCGCTGGAACACCTTTCTTCGAGTTTGACAATGCTTGACCGGTTTTACCCAATCGTTCCGGATGCGGATTGGATCGATCGTATCGTTCCGCTCGGTGTCAAAACGGTACAACTGCGCATCAAGGACGCATCGGAAAACGAAATCGCCCGCAATATTTCGTCAGCCCTCAAAACATGCAAAAAACATGGCTGTCAGCTGATCGTGAATGATTATTGGCAGCATGCCATCGATCTCGGCGCTGATTTTATTCATCTCGGGCAGGAAGACCTGGCCGATGCCGACCTTGCCGCGATTCGAGGAGCGGGCATTCGCTTGGGCATTTCGACGCACACGCCGAAAGAACTTGAGATCGCAATTGGCGCCGATCCGGACTATGTCGCGCTAGGCCCAATCTATGAAACGAAGCTTAAAGTCATGAAATATGCCCCCCAGGGCTTAGCGCGTATCGGGGATTGGAAAAACCTGATTTCCTGCCCTCTTATCGCCATCGGCGGCATTACCTTGGAGAGGGCGGGAGCGGTGTTTGCCGCGGGGGCCGATAGCATTGCGGTCGTAACCGACATTGTCGCGCATCCAGAACCGGAACGCCGTATTCGCGATTGGCTCACAGTCGAGGACTCTTTCGAAAAGTAAGCCTGACGTGATCTATGGGTGGTGCGGACGAAGGATTAGCTCTAGTATCTCTGGTCCTCATCAACATGGTAATGGATAACTGAAAAATAATGGCGTTTGAACTTGCTCCGGAGCAGGATATCCGGGACGGTGTCAGGCAGGTCGCGACAGAGCAAATCGATCGCGCGCTTGCAAGATTTTCCAGCAAATCGAAAGACGGCAATGCCGTCCATGAAACGCGCAAGTCGCTCAAGCGGCTGCGGGCCCTGGTGCATCTCATCAAGGCCGCGATCCCGAAAAGCGATTTCAAGCAGCGCCAGGCGCAGCTAAAGCAGATTGCGAACTCTCTGTCCGGCGTTCGCGATATTCAGGCCATGCTGGAGACAATGGCAAAACTTGAAGCTTACGACGAACGCGCCGGGCGCGGCCGGGTTGCAGCTGCACTCCGGGAGCATCTGGAGGAGAAGCGGAACGCTGCCGAAAAAGCTCTCAAAAGCACCGGTACGGCAAAAATTCGCAAGCAGCTGAGAGAGGTGCGCAAGGATTTTGAAGAAATCGTCTTTGAGCAGAACGATTTCAAATATTTAGCTTCTACCATCGAAGAGGATTACCGCCTCGCGCGACGCAGTTTCCGCCGCGCTTATAAGCTTAATGAGGACGAAGCGTTTCACGATTGGCGCAAATATGTCCAACGTCACTGGCGGCAATTGCTGCTGGTTGCGCCGAGCTGGCCGAAGGCGCTGAGGCCCAATACGTTGCTGGCGCGCGATCTTTCCGAAGTGCTCGGCGAAGATCACGATCTCTATGTGCTTTTGGAATATATCCGATCTGAAAAAACGAATTTTGGCAGCCGGCGCGATGTCGAGGCTTATCTGTCTTTGTGTCGAGCCAGGCAACATCAATTACGCCTGACCGCTCGTGATATGGGCGCACGTCTTTTGGCTGAAAAACCGTCGTCGCTCGCTATAAGACTGAATGCCTATTGGAAGACGGCGCCGCGGTTGGACAATCCCGAGCTTGTCGAAGAAGAGGCCGACACAAGTAACGTTATTAGCTTAAAGCGGAAAAAAGTGGCTAGCAAAAATTAACGGGACTTTTTTGTGCCGGTCGTGCGAAATGCGCGGTTACGATTCCAGGCTCTCAAGTTTGTTTGCGGCAAAATTGAGGGGCAAGGCGGTCGTATATTTAATCTGCTCCATCGCAAAGCTTGAGCTGACGTCAGTCAGCGGGATACGCTCGATCAGCTCTTTGTAGAAGCGGTCATAGCTTTCAATATCGGGCACGGCGACGCGCAGCAGATAGTCGATCTGGCCGCTCATGCGATAAGCTTCGACGATTTCCGGAAATTCGCGAAGCACTGCGTGGAACCGGTCAAGCCACTCGGTGGTGTGCTCGCTTGTTGTGATCGAGACGAAGACCGTGACGCCCGCATGCACTTTTTTAGGGTTCAACAGGGCCACACGCGTGTCGATCACGCCTTCCTGTTCCAGCTTCTGGATCCGGCGCCAGCATGGCGTCGTCGACAGCCCGACCTCCTTGCCGATATCGGCGACAGAGATGGTGCAATCCCGCTGAAGGATGTCAAGAATCTTGAGATCGATATTATCGAGCATATTGAACCGCTTCAGAAAAGAATTGCGAACACAAATCGATTTAGAAGTTTAAATAAGAGGTTTGGACTAAAAAATCCATCGATTTAGATTTTTTTTCTAAAATTCTGAAGTCAGTCAATGCGATTGCGTCATCGGCTGCCGGGGCTTTGGAATTCTCATATTGTTTCTGTCGGTTCCAGATTTTTCTTGCGGCGACGATCATAAACTGAGGGTTATCGCCTTATGAGGCGGTCAGTTTCAGCGCGCAGAAGGGGCAAAATTTCATCTTCAAACAGCGGGTTCTTTTTCAGCCACGCATTATTGCGCCAGGACGGATGCGGCATTGGCAGATATTTAGTCCCGCCTTCCACGCCGACATAGTTGCGCCAATTCGCAACCGTTTCCGAAAGCGTTGGTTTGACCTGGCTGCCGAGATGCCAGCGCTGCGAATAATGTCCCACAAGCAGGATCAGCTCGAATTGGGGCAAGGTGTCGAACAACGCGGCATGCCAGTTCGAGGCGCATTCGGGCCGTGGGGGGAGGTCGCCGCCTTTGGCATCGAGGCCGGGAAAGCAAAAACCCATCGGGATGATCGCAATCCGGCTCTCATCGTAAAATTCCTCAGGCGTCACATTCATCCAGGTGCGGAGCCGGTCGCCTGAAGGGTCGGTAAAGGGGGTTCCTGACGCATGGACGCGCGTTCCAGGCGCCTGACCGCAGATGCAAAGCCGCGCTGTCCGGCTGACGCTCAGAACCGGGCGAGGCTCGTGCGGCAGCGGTTTGCCGGACGGCTTATCGCGACATATCCGGCAGGCGCGGATGTCCCGGAGCAGTAAAGCTAAAGGATTGGGTTCAGAAATTTTCCGGGCCTTCGTCATCGGTCAAAAGCTTATGACCATTCCATCATCAGCCAAAATGCAGCGTGTTTTGTCGACGTCGTCCTGGCGGGCGAGCATGGTATCGCTCATATGTGTGAGCATCAGCTTTTTCGCGCCGATCCGGTCGAAATGCTGCGCAATCGTCATATAGTCCAGATGCATCGGTAATTTGAAGTCGTATTGGTAACATTCGATCAGATAAAGATCGGCGCCCTGTCCGGCGCGAACGACATTTTCGGACCAGCCCGCATCGCCGGAAAATGCGAAGGTCTTCCCATCTTTTTCAAACCGCAAGGCATAAGACGGCGATCCGGAATAATGATCGACTTCATATGGCGTGACCGAAAGCCCGCCAATGTCACGGCGAACCTCCTTGTCGAGTTCGATAAAGGTCAGCTCGAAAACCCGCTCCATTGCAAGGGATCTGGGATAAAACACCTCGCAGGCCAATCTGAACCGGGCTTCCAAACCGGGCGGGCCGATAAGTGAAAGCGGCGTCTTGCGCGCACTCGGGAAAATCGCGTCGATCAGGAGAAAAGGCAATCCGGCAAAATGATCGCCATGCAAGTGGCTTATGAAAATATGTGAAATGGTGTTTGCAGAGATCTCCGCCCTCTTCAACGCAGGCAGTGTCGCGGGGCCGCAATCAAGCATGACACGCATATCGTCATGTTCAAGCAAGTAGCAGCTTGGCAGACGCCCGCCGGAGCTGAATGCATCGCCGGAGCCGAGGACGGTTAGCTGCATTGCTCTCCTTTCAAAGCTCTCAAATGATAGGTCACAGCCTAGCTTGGAAAACGGGTGTCATTGCGTTCTTTTGCCCATTTGGAGGCGTTCGACGACGCGGTGGGTCAACCTGACCGTAAACACGGGTTGAACGCATTTTATTCGATCAAAAATGAGTTTAAACCTATTCGTTCCATGAGAGGAATACGCAAGAGTTGCAAGCCATTAGCCTACTATCTTATTGACGAATATAAGGCCGTTTTTCTGCAAGCAGTTTTAGACGGGAGGACGTGGTAACGGCACAGGTTCCTCACCTGATTTACCCGGCGTAACATTTGCTGCGTTGATCGGCTTTGCGAAAAGATTTGCAACAATCGGCGACGCATCAAGCAAGGCATACCCTGCCGTGGGGCGGTCACGTTTCCAATCAGCTCAACTAATCGAGCTTGGCGACGTTTGGCGTTAGGCGAGGCCGGAAAAAGGCGTCTTCGTTGATTTGAAAGGTTCCGAGAAAATTGCTGAGCGTCGGTGTGAAATTATAAGTCGCTTCGGTAACGATGATGCTGGAGTTCGCTTCAGTCAGTCCTGCTTCGGGCAAATCGAAAGGAGACCCCGGGGCAACAGCGCCGGCCGGAAAGCTCCAATCAACAGTTGTCACGTTGTTCGCATCTGCGACGACGCTTATTGTAACCAGATTTAGCGGAACATTGCTAAATGGTTGCATAATCTGGCTTCCAACCTGTTGGATATCCGCCAATTGTGCATCAGTGATACTCGGCTCCTGAGCGACAAGATCAGCCACTGTGTTGGCAGTTTGCGCCAATTTTCGGGAAACGATAAAGGCTTCGGTGAACTCAACCAGCGCAATAAAAAGTAACACCATGATGGGAAGAATGATCGCAAATTCAATCAGGGTTACACCGCGCTCATCTTTCCGAAACCTGCTAAATCCAAGAAAAGTCTTCTTATTCGTTGATCGTTCCATAATTCTCTTGTCCTCTTGTCGCCTCAGAAATTTTCGTTCCTGAAAGCTGCTGAAGCGACTAGCAGCCTGTTATTGCCCGCCATGTTCGACAAGGTTGCCGCGGTCAGTGGGTTGAAAAGAGGCCATGTATAAAACGTGTTTACCAGCATGATCGAGCGAGGACCGCCCGTATTGAAACCAAAGTTCGATTGCAAATTACCATCGCTATCCAATGGCGTGGCTTGATTGCCGGCGACCTGACCAAAATTCGTAAAACTGCGCACGTCCACCTGAAGCTTTGAATTACAATCAAACAACAAGGTGACGCGGCTGCACACGGCCGCTTTGAAGCCGGTTTCGTCTAGTCCTGGAGATCCTTGAGCCTGTCCCGTCCGGATCAGGCGGGCTGCGTCTTCCGTCGCATTTTCTAATTCGTGCGTGCCCCAATAGATAAAGCCGAGTTCGAGAGTACCAAACAGCAGCAAGAAAAATGGGATCGCGACAATGGCGAACTCGATAAGCGTTACGCCGCGTTCGTCGCGAAGCCGGCGAACAGTCAGGAAACGAACGCGCCGCTTCCGCTTATTCGACGACGCGGCGGAGGTGCCGTCAGCTTGTGTCATGGCTAACTTCCAACTCAAAATATTTCAGAGAATCTCCCCTTCATTCTCATAGCGGCAACATTGTGATTATACGATGGCAGCGCGTGTTGAGATGAGTTCACATCGCAGAGCTTTTTTGAAATGCTGTCCGCTTCTGAGTCCATTATCTTAAATTTTATTTTGAAGAAGCTGGTTCGCGATTGTGGATCGTCTTTTTGGCGGGGTCGAACAAAAAACAAAATATGAAACTAATTATTGAATAAAGCCGTGAGTTAAAGTTGGAAGTGAATTGGCTTTCATGTATGAAAGGCCTCTTAAGGTCTATTGCCTACTAAATAACCGGGTGGGGGGCAAAGATGTCGGGCTTGGTTTTCGGGTTACTTCGGCGCTTCCGGCGTGAAACTAGAGGCGTTGTCCTCATACTTTTTGTTCTGCTGTTCGTGCCATTGCTGCTCGTCATCGCGGTTGGCATCGATTTTGGTCAAAGTCTTTTCGTCAAGCGGCAACTGGCGGGTGCCGTCGATTCCGCGGCGCTTGCTCTTGGACGACTCCCGCAAATTACGGATCAGGCTGAGCTTGAGGCAAAAGCGGAGTCGTATATTCGCGCCCGTTATCCGACATCAAGCATTGGCGAGCTCACTGGTTTTACGGCAAACCGAACGAACCTCGCAAATGGCGATGTACAAATCGATGTGACCGCAACCGCGAATGTGCCCACCCCCTTAATGGGCATAGGCGGGGTTGACAGTCTCACCGTGAATGTCGACACGAGGGTTCTTTTTCAGGAGAAGTTCCTCGACTTGGCATTGGTTCTCGATAATAGCGGGTCGATTGGGAACGGCGGTAAACTCCAGGCTATGAAAGATGCATCTACGATATTGGTGAACGCTCTTTTTGGCCCTCAGGCAACATCTCCGAGAGTTAGGGTCGGCCTGGTACCATTTACTGGAGCCGTAAATGTCAATGTTCCCGAGGACACATTCTGGCTCGACCGGAACAATCCCGCGCCTTTACATACTCAACGCCTAAATCTTGCGGCCGGTGAGAGCGCTTTTAATTTTCTTGAAGTGATGAATGGCGGTATTGCAGCCAATTGGGGCGGCTGCGTTCGGTCTCGCTTTAACGCCGGGGTGGATGATTTAGACACGACGGATACGCCCCCTGATCCTTTAATTGCGGAAACGCTATTTTCTGCTTATTTCAACCCGTTCAATGGCCCGGATAAAGACTCCTATCAAGGTCTTACCGCAGCGCCAAACGATGACAATGACAGCCCGAATTTTCGATGTCCTGTAACTCCAGTGCAGCCTTTGACGAACGTTAAATCGACAATAATTACTGCAATTGATGCAATGACGGCAGATGGCCCCACAAATATTCCGGCAGGACTCGCTTGGGGATTGCGGCTGGTCTCGCCGGGCGAACCGTTTACGGAAGGCGGCGCTTATACCGATCCGAAAAACCTTAAAGCGATCATCTTATTAACCGATGGTAATAACGACATTGACGGCAGTTATTCATCATATGGGTTTGACGGAACTGATAATCCCCAAGTTGGGAGCGATCCTAATGACTCTTTGGACACGAGAACAGCTCAGTTATGTAACAACATAAAAGCCGATAAGGATGGGGATACGAGTGACGAGGATATCATTATTTTCTCGATTATTTTTGATGTGAGTTCAGGCTCGATAATTACTCTTATGGAGAACTGTGCGAGCGGTACGGACCGGTTTTTTAACTCGCCGGATGGCGCGACTTTACAACGCGATTTTGAAGAGATCGCAGCCAGCCTGATCAAACTTCGGCTCGTCGAATGACGCAAACCCGCCAAGGATGGCGTCTTTGGAACTGTCAAAAAGACGCCAGCCTTGAGAGCTTTTGGGCCAGCTCGGCGTGGTTCGAAACGCCCATTTTTTCGTAAACGCGCTTTGCGTGTGTTTTGACCGTATTTTGGGAGACTCCCAGCCGGTGAGCTGCAGCAAAGACAGTTGCGCCGCTTCCCAAGGCGAGTGCGACCCGGACTTCGGCACCGGTCAGCCGATATAGCGGCGTTAACACATTATCCAGCCCCGCCAAACCGCGCATCGGATCCTTGATAAATAAGGCGACTGTCTGCCGGCTCTTGCCCGGCGCGGTCAGAGCGTCGCGTATCGTTCCACGCAGCGGGCAGGCTAGCAGAAGCAGCGGATCGGCCGTGCTGTCGCGAGGGATAGCGAGCGAGCCACCCGGTCCACCCGTAGCCGTTGTGTCTATGAGATGCAAGAGCTTGCGCGTGGTGCGCGGGTCGCGCGCCGTGAGCGAGCTTGCGACGAGCGAGAGACCGTTCTCTCCGCGAATGATTTCTTCGGCCGCGCGGTTTGCGCAGTGAAACTGCTCCGTTTCGTCGACAAGGATGACGCCCGTATTGATCTGGTCGAGGATCTGCTGCTGTCTGAGGCTCAGCGCCTGGTATTCTTCGAGATTAAGCCGCAATTGAGCTGACCGGCGCAAATGGGGCATAAGGACCCGCAGCCTGGCGATTTCCTCTTCTGAATAAGGCCCTTTTTGATCGCCGCGCATAATGTTGAATGCGAAATTGACCTGATCGTTGCGGCCAACCGTCGTGATCACGCAGTGCTCAAGTTTTTCGGGGGCCAGAATATCAGCATAAAATTCGGTCCGCCGCAAATCGCGCGACGGTAAAATTTCATGGGACGCCACCACACGTCCGACCGGCTGGCGACCCAAAGCCAGCGTCCAGGGATTCAGCATGTGACGTCCGCTTAAGCGATGGTCCTGCGGCGGCTCGTAGCGGCCATAATGGCAGAAAGCGCTGCCCTGATTATTTAGCAGCATTCCGAAGGCCGCTCCGCCAACGCTTTGCATCATATCGGAAATTTCGACGAGCAAATCGTTCCAGAGCTCGGGTTTTGCGGCAGCATCGTAAATGCGATCGATAAAAGCTTCGTTCAATGGATCGGTCATCGCAGCATTATACTCCTGCCTATTTGTAGCTTAAGAGAACAAGCCCGGAAGGTGGAAAAACGAGTGTCAGTCTTCGTAAGCAATAGCATGAAATTACAGGGAAAACAGCTTTTATTCCTTCACTTCGGATAGCGATTTCGCAGGCGTATACAAGCCTGTGTGCGACCAATACTTCCAGCAAAAATAAAAAAATCAATAATTACAATCATAGTAAGGGCATTTCAAAAAAAACAAGCTTGAGTTGTCGTTCATTTTTTGACGTAGTGAATTATGAATGCGATGATCATTCTGATATCTAACATATAGTTGTTGTGTCGAGTTGAATTATGGACTGGATTACGTCTCTTATCTGCCATGTACTTAATCGGGTAAGGTCGTTTTTTTCTTTTATTTTCAATAATTTCTTTGGCTCGGAAACGCAGGAGCCTTACACGGAAGGTTATATTTGGCTGGCCAATCAATTCGGCCATTTTTTTATCGGCTTCGGCGGATTGTTTCTTCTGACCTGGATCGCGTCTTACTCTTCAGGTCACCCCGTACCAAGCCACAGTTTTGACGGGCGAATGGTCGACCCGAAAGGGCGCGAGCCTATCGCAGCGCGTACCATCTGGTTTCTTGCGCTGGCCTGGTTTGTGATCTGGATGGCGAAGGAATGGCTGTACGATTATTCGAGAGCCAGCCAGCTTGCTTTCTATCTGGTGGACCCCTTCCTCGACGATTTGATCTGGGATACGGCTACCGATAGTTTCTTCTACACGGCTGGAATTGCCGTTGCGCTCTCCCATTTCGGGCTTTTCCGGCTTACGCCAATCCCGATCTTTCTCATTGTCTTTGTGCTGGCTGTCGGGCTTGCCACCTATTGGGTTCCGGCCCGGCAACGGCTGGAGACGGCAGGCACGCCCTATTTTATCAGACTGAATAGCAATGATCTGGGGCTCAACGTGAAATTTAGCGGGCTGACCAGAAGAGCTTTTCTCCAGCGTTTTTTAAGGGAAGACCGAGTGCGAACTATGGGTGTGGAGCCGACTGTGCAGCAGGGCGAGCATTACCCTTTTCAGTTCTTGATGGAACCCCAGGCGGACCGGCAGCAGATTTTAGCGGTTGGCGGCACACAGCTGATCCCGCGGTTTTTCATTGCCATCGTGAATGAGCGCATCATTCGCCAGTCGGTCACCGAAAAATGCAATACGCGCTTCATCACCTTTCGTGACCTGCTGAATTCTCGCTTAAAGCAGACGAAATATCCCGGCGCCGTCAAATGGAAAATTGAAACGGTGCTGCCTGAGAATGCCAGAATGGAAAATCCCGCCTGTCCCATCGAAGATGTTGAACTTCTGATTGTCGATCAGGCGCCGACAATCAGGGTCGCGGCAACGCAGATTGCGGCCTTGGTCACCTTTGTCGAAAGCGAGACACCTTCCAAGGCGCATTCAGTCTGCGGGAGCGATGCGCCAGATCCGGAAGCAGCGCCCGATGTTGCTGCGGCGATAAGGGCGATCGATCCCGTCGAGGCGCAAAGAAAGCTTGAAATTTTTTTCAGCGCTCTCAGCGAAAAGACGGTGATCTGGATTCTCGACAATGACAGCGTGGTCTGGGGATGGACACGAAGCCTGCAACGAAATTTCCCGGACAAATCCATCAGCGTGATCGAATTTGAGGCGATACAGTGAGAGTGCTTTCCTGGATCGGTTGTCTGTTCGCTGGATTGATGCTTCTGGCCGCCGGCACGCTTATGATCTTCGAGCAGCGATGGGCTGAGGCTGCGCCGCTTTCCCCCGAAGACGCTTATCTACGGGGCGATATCGGCCTGGAGATTGCCGCGCTAAAATATCT
>CAZMAC010000052.1:5711-11747 GCA_964564085.1 uncultured Hyphomicrobiaceae bacterium | reverse complement strand
CGTCAGCGCCAGCTGATAGGTAAGCGCCGTCATTATTTTGCGCTGCTCGTTCATGGAATAAGCCGATCCCTCTTTCACTCAGAACAATGTAGAGATTCGCTGCAGGTGCTTATCCGGCTTTATGCCGCAGCAATCAGTTCGATTTCGACCAGCCAATCCGGGTCTAAGGTTTGAACCACAATCGCCGTTGTCGGCACGCGCCTTTGGCCAAGCGCGGCGGTGCGTGCGGCAGCATTGGCTTCCGCAAAAGATCGGTCCGCGAGGTAACTCGTTATTCTGACGATATTATCAGCCGTCATATCCGCGGATTTCAGGATTGTGCGAATATTCGACCAGATCAGATCAAGCTGCTCATCCAGCGTTTTTCCTGCCACGCCTTTCTCGTCAAGGCCCATTGTGCCGCTGATAAAAAGCAGACGTTCCGCGCCGTTCAGCTCCAGGGCGTGTACGTAATCGTCGGTTGCGGGATAGATATTTTGGGTTGGATTGACGGTTTTTGTTTCCATGAGAGGATCACTTCGACCTTCGTTGAGCAAGTTTTTCATGCGCTGTGCCGATCCGTCCCAGCGCGGCCATCCGTTTCTGCTGATCGTTCATGCGCTCTCTTTCGCCGAGCCGTCCGGGCTTGCGAGCACGACGATATAGCCGTCGGGATCACGCAGCCAGCATTCCCAATGATTTGGGCCGCTATCGCCGGATGGCGGATTGCGGTGACGGGGCAGAACAATCTCGACGCCCATATCGTCTACGCGCTTCATCGCTTCATCAAAATCGTCCGTTTCGAACCAGAGCAACACGCCATTCCCATAAGGCCGGTCATTCTCATCGCCGATGGGTCCATGATGGTGCGCGACTTCGAAACGATGCAATTGCAGAATCAGCGAGCCATTCGCGACGAGCCGTTCATACTCATCGCCGCCGTGAGCGCTTTCGCATCCGAGCAAACGCTGATACCAGCGGCTGCTGGCTTCGACATCATGAACGGCGATCAGGGGTTGCGGGCGCATCGAATCGGTCTCCAGAGGTTTTAAAATTTAAGCTTTGGCCGCCGGAGGCTCGATAATCTCCAGCCCAAGTTCCTTGCGTTTTTTCTTCGAAAGCCCAAGGGCAACAAGCTTGTGCGATTGCCGTAAATAAGCGCGTAAATCCTCATCGCTCAAGCCGGGAGCTGCGTAATGCTGAATCCAGCTAAAGCCGCGCGAGGCCAGATAGGGCGCAGGACGCAGGCCAGGTTGCTCTTTCAAAATCTCAAACGCCAACTCGCTGACCTTAAAAGTGTAGGACGGGGCATCTTCGGCCCAGCCTCCGATGGCGAAGACCTTGCCGCCAACTTTCCAGACATGCGATCCGCCCCATTGCTGCACATAGCTTGTGCCCGGTAGCGCACGGCAAAAACCATTAAACTCTTCATAGGTCATGGGGCGAACCCTTGCCCAGTGTTTAGCGGTGTTTGAAGTCCGGCGCGCGTTTGCCGACGAATGCGGCCATGCCTTCCTTCTGGTCTTCCGTGGCGAAAAGGGACTGGAAGAGGCGGCGCTCGAAGCGGACGCCTTCGGAAAGCGTGGTTTCAAAGGCGCGGTTGACGGCTTCTTTCGCCATCATGGCAGACGGCAGCGAGAAACCGGCAATCTGCTCGGCCGCTTTCATGGCTTCGCCCAAAACCTCAGAATCGGCAACGATCCGGCTGACGAGGCCGCAGCGCTCCGCTTCCTGTGCGTCCATCATCCGGCCCGTCAGACACATGTCCATCGCTTTGGCCTTGCCGATTGAGCGCGCAAGACGCTGCGTGCCGCCCGAGCCGGGAATCACGCCGATCTTGATCTCGGGCTGGCCGAATTTCGCGCTCTCGCCTGCAATAATAAAATCGCACATCATGGCGATCTCGCAGCCCCCGCCCAGCGCAAAGCCCCGGACTGCGGCGATGACCGGCTTGCGGCAACGGCTCAGACGCTCCCATGGCGCGATGAAATCCTTCATCGTGACTTCGATGAAACTCCGGCTTTCCATCTCTTTGATGTCTGCGCCTGCCGCAAAGGCCCGGTCCGAGCCGGTCAGAACGATGCAGCCGATGCCGTCATCCGTCTCGAAATCGTCGAGCGCGCTATTCAGTTCTGAAATCAGCGTCGAATTGAGCGCGTTCAACGCCTCGGGCCGGTTAAGCGTGATGACGCCGACGCGGGTTTTCTTTTCTGCGGTGATGGTCTGAAAGCTCATAAGCGTCTCCTGCTAAGCGTCTTTATTTCTGGCAGCGGTCACAATAAAAGGTCGAGCGGCCGTTTTGCGGCAGGCGTGCAACTGTGCCACGGCATCCGGCGCGCTGGCATGGTTCACCTTCGCGCCCGTAAACGGCAAAACTGTGCTGGAAATAGCCGAGCGAGCCATCCGTCTTGCGGTAATCGCGCAAGGACGACCCGCCTGCGGCTATGGCGTCTTCGATGACGCTCCGTATGGCTGGGGTAAGCCGTTTGGCGGCAGCAGATGGCGTGCCTGTCTTGGTCGCTAAGATGCCTGCTGGTTTCAGCGGCGATAGACTGGCGCGAAACAGCGCTTCGCAGACATAAATATTGCCAAGTCCGGCAATTACATGCTGATCGAGTAGGAAGCCCTTCAGCGACTGTATCCGGCCCCCCGCCTTGCTGGCGAGATAGGCCGCGTCCATTCCGGGATCGAGCGGCTCGATGCCGAGATCGCGGAAATGCGGATGCGCATCCAGCCCGCCCGCCTCGATCAGCGCCATATAGCCGAAACGGCGCACATCATTATAGCGGATGACCGCCAGATTGCTCATTTCGAAGATGATGTGGTCATGCTTGTCACCGCCGCCGGTCTCGTGAATGAACTCGCCCAGACGATGCAGCTCAGCGGCGTTGCCGTTTGCGCCCTTCACAAGACCGCCGATCAGAAAACGCCCGCTCATACCCAGATGCATGGCGAGAAGCTGCCCGTCATCGAGCGTCGCCACCAGATATTTCGCCCGGCGCTCAAGCTTTTCAACCCGGCGTCCCTCCAGCCGCGTGCCGAATCGCTCCGGCAGCGGAAAACGCAAATCCGCCCGCCTTTGCTCCACACGTGCAAAAACCGCGCCTTCGAGTATGGGCGCAAGGCCAAGCCGGACGGTTTCAACCTCTGGGAGTTCGGGCATATTAATCTGCTTGAATAAAGTTTGATCAGACCATAACGCTCTCGGGCGTGCCGCGCCAGCATGTCCCAACCTTCCCCGCCCATTTTAATGCCGAATTTTGCATGCAAGAATCGATATCTATGATCTGTGAGCCGTTGACAGGGGCGATGTTCCATGAAGAGATGCATCGCTTTTGCCATTCATCAACATTCAAAAGGATTATTACGATGGCGATCTTGAAACGAGGCATGTCGGGCGAGCCGGTCAAAAGACTTCAAACAAAGCTCGGTGTCGAGGCGGACGGCGCGTTCGGTCCGGCGACGGAAAAAGCGCTGAAAGACTATCAAACGCAGCAAAAGATTGCTGTCGACGGCATCGCAGGGCCGGACACATTCGCGCATATGGGCCTGCATGAATTGATCCTGCTGAAGAACGGCTCCAAGGGCGAGACAGTTAAGCGGCTCCAGGAAGCGTTGAATATCGGCGCCGACGGCATCTATGGGAGCGGCACGGAAGCCGCTGTCCGGGCCTATCAGGAGAAAAACGGACTTAAGGTCGACGGTCTGACCGGTCCTGAGACGCTCGCAAAGCTCGATCAATTCGAGGAAATCACGCCGGAAACCGTAAAAATGTCCAAAGCCGAGGCGGCGCCCAGCAAATCGATCTGGGAATCGATCAAGGGCATTTTCGACTGATCTACGCTTATCGCGCTTGGCGTCCGCCGCGCCAAGCGCTAAAACTCTTACATGAACGATAATATTCCGCCCGGCCGCGCCGCCAGCTTTGGCTTTCAGGAGATTTCCGAAACCGAACGCCAAGGGCTTGTCAATCAGGTCTTTCAGCGCGTCGCAAATCGCTATGATCTGATGAACGATCTGATGTCGGGCGGCGTACACCGGCTCTGGAAAAACGATCTCATAAATTGGCTTGCACCTTCGAGGACTGCACCGCAAGCGCTCCTCGACGTTGCTGGCGGCACGGGCGATATTGCGCGCCGTTTTCTTGATGTGGCGGGACAGGGCGCAACTGCGACGATCTGCGATATCAGCGCCGAAATGCTGGAGGCAGGCCGGGCAAAGCTCGGCGCGCACTATGGTGAGCGGCTTAGCTTCTTACAGGGCAATGCGGAAAGCTTGCCATTCCCCGATAAGAGCTTCGACGCCTATACGATTGCGTTCGGTATCCGCAACGTCACCAATATCGAGGCCGCGCTTGCCGAGGCTTTTCGCGTTTTGAAGCGGGGCGGACGCTTTTTATGCCTGGAGTTTTCGCAAGTGCAGACGCCGATGCTCGATACGCTTTACGACAGCTATTCGTTCCACGTGATCCCGCGACTGGGCGAATGGGTGGCCAGCGATGGCGAGGCTTACCGCTATCTGATCGAGAGCATTCGCCGTTTCCCCGATCAGGAACGCTTTGCAGAGATGATCCGGCAGGAGGGCTTTGAGCGTGTGCAATACCGCAATCTCAATGGCGGGATCGCCGCGCTCCATTCGGCCTGGCGGATCTAGAGCGCTTTCAGGCGAAGTGGATACCGGTTCGCCGCTCGGAAAGCGCGATAAAACAAATAGTTAGAGCCGAGGCCCTGATTCAATCAGGGCGGATAAGGCTCTAAATCCCGTCTCGTCGATGCCTGTCTCCGCGGCTTTTCATCTCTTTTTGCAAAGATTTAGGCTCTAAATTTACGAAACGCTTGCTATAAGGCGCATATGATCGGTGCGCTTATCAATCTGGCCCGGCTGGGACGGACAGGGCTGATGCTTCTCTGGTACGGCTTGCCCGTGCTGCCGGACAGGCCGGATATGCCTGCGCCGGCCCGTTTGCTGCGCCGGATGACATCGCCATTCCGCAGCAAGCGCGAAGGGCGCAAGACGCGATTGTCCAAGGCGCTGGCGACACTCGGGCCGAGCTACATCAAGCTGGGCCAGTTTCTGGCAACGCGGCGCGATATTATCGGGGCGGAGCTGGCGGGCGATCTCGGCCAGCTTCAGGACAAGCTGCCGCCATTTGGAATGGATGAGGCCAAACGCGCGATCCGGGAGTCCCTGGGACAGGAGGCAGATCAGCTCTATGC
This sequence comes from uncultured Hyphomicrobiaceae bacterium, assembly GCA_964564085.1. Lineage (GTDB taxonomy): Bacteria > Pseudomonadota > Alphaproteobacteria > Rhizobiales > Rhodomicrobiaceae > JAHQVI01. The sequence goes on along the minus strand of CAZMAC010000052.1, from coordinate 6,552 downwards.
GTCGTTCAGCGAGCCGATTGCCGCCGCGTCCATCGCGCAGGTGCATAAGGCGAGCGTGCGCGAGCCCGATGGCAGCACACGCGCAGTGGCGGTCAAAATTCTGCGGCCCGGCATCGAGAGACGCTTCCGCCAGGATCTCGACAGCTTCTATTTCGCCGCGCGCCAGATCGAGCGCTTTCACGAGCCCTCACGCCGCTTGCGCCCCATCGCTGTCGTCGACTCGCTCGCCGAATGGACCCGGCTGGAAATGGATCTGCGCCTGGAGGCGGCGGCGATGTCGGAAATGGCCGAGAATATCGCGCGCGTGGGCGATCCCGGTTTTCGAATCCCGAAGGTCGACTGGACGCGGACCTCGGCGCGCATTCTGACAACGGAATGGGTGGACGCAATCCCGATGGCCGATCTCGACGCCATCGACCGCGCCGGGATCGACCGCGAGACGCTCGGCAATCATGTGATCCGCTCCTTTCTGCGCCACGCCATGCGCGATGGGTTTTTTCACGCCGACATGCATCAGGGCAATCTGTTCGTGGAGCCGGACGGGACGCTGGTTCCGGTCGATTTCGGGATCATGGGGCGGCTCGGGCCGAAGGAAAAACGGTTCCTCGCCGAAATTCTTTACGGCTTTCTGATGCGCGACTATCGGCGCTCGGCCCAGATGCATCTCGATGCCGGCTACGTACCGTCTCACTACACCGTCGAAGCGTTTGCCCAGGCGCTGCGCTCGATCGGCGAGCCGCTTATGAACCGGACGGCGGAAGAAATTTCGATGGCGCGGCTCCTGTCGCAGCTCTTTGAGGTGACGGAGCTGTTCGACATGAGAACGCGGACCGAGCTGCTG
>CAZMAC010000052.1:0-5611 GCA_964564085.1 uncultured Hyphomicrobiaceae bacterium | reverse complement strand
GCAGCTCTTTGAGGTGACGGAGCTGTTCGACATGAGAACGCGGACCGAGCTGCTGCTGCTGCAGAAAACCATGGTCGTCGTCGAAGGCGTCGCTCGCTCTCTCGATCCGCGTCTCAATATTTGGACGGCGGCCGAGCCGATTGTGAAAGAGTGGATGGAAACGCAGATCGGGCCGCGGGCGCGGCTCAATGAGGCGGCGGAAGGCATTGGCGCGATTGCCGGTCTTGTTGCGCAGGCGCCGAAGCTGGCGGAGCAGGCGCAAAAGGTGAGCGCGGCGCTGGCCGAGGCAGGCGAGAACGGCCTGCATCTCGACGATGCGACGGTTGATCGTATGGCGGCGGCGCAATCGGCACGGAGCTGGCCGGCCCGCGCGGCGCTTTGGCTCGGCGCAGTTGCGTTGGGCGCGATCGCGGTTAAGCTTTGGATTTAGTTCGCGCCTAAACGCTATGTGAACGAGTTCGCCATGACAGATGAGCCGTCCTGGAGCGAAGACGATAGCGGCGTTTACCGCAATATTGCGCGCTATGCCGTCCCGGAGCGTGAGCGTCAGATCGAGATCGTCACGGGTCTCGTGAGAGCCGCCGACACCGAAGGCGATGTGCTTGATTTGTGTTGCGGCGAAGGGCTGCTCAGCGAAGCCATCATGGTAGCGTTCCCCGACGTCAGAATTTTAGCCTATGACGGATCGGATACGATGCTTGCCGAAGCAAGACGGCGCGTGCCCGATCCGGATCGTCTGACAACGAAATGTATCGAACTGGCCGCCGCCGACTGGCGAAGTTTTGAGACGCCGCTCAGAGCCGTCGTCTCCTCGCTTGCCATTCACCACCTTAACGGCGATCAAAAGCAAGAACTCTTCGCCGATCTGTATGCTGCGCTTTCTCCGGGCGGCGTGGTCGTGCTCGCCGACATTGTCAAACCGGCAACGCAGGCCGGATGCGATCTGGCCGCCAAGCATTGGGACGAAGAAGTGAAGCGGCGCGCGCTCGCCCTTGATGGAACGCTTGCCGGGGCTGAAGCATTCGACGCTGCTGAGTGGAACTCATTCCGTCATGGCTTCGAGGAGGCAGTTGACAAACCATCATTAATCTGTACAAAGATTGATTGGTTTAGCGCCGCGGGCTTTGCCGATGTCGATCTACATTGGATGATAGCTGGTCATGCGATCATCAGCGGCTGGCGGCGCTGAAAAAACGGGCCGAAAGCGAATCAATCTGATTCGATTTAACGCATTACACTGCAAAAAATTTTCTGGACACCGATGAAAAGTAAACAGACAGATTGACTCTGTTGGCGGATCGTTCGTTTAAAGATGAAGCTCAGTAAGGCTTTTTCATTCCATCCCAGAATGAAACGTGCGCGCCCCTTTTGTTAAACTAAGTGTTAAAACTTCATCTATAGGCTGAAATCTATCTTAAGCAAATTCGCAGATAAATGATCTGCTTTTAAGCAAAGTCCGCAGAAACTGTGCCGCTCTGAGGGGGGCATTCTCGGGCAAGGCCAACATTATCAAAGATGGAATAGATCTATGCAAACCAAAACAACTTCGCTCAAAAAAGCGTCTGAAATCAAAAATGCCGGCATTGCGATCGGCGTCTATGGCAATGGTGCCAAGCGTCTCGGCGATATCGCTGTAACCAATAAAGGTCTCGTTTGGAGCAATGGCACGTCAAAAGCTTCCAAAGAGGTCATGGTCAAGTGGGATGCTTTCATCGGCTTCATGCAGTCACAGCTGAAGACACCGGCCAAAACAGCTGCAAAAGCACCTGCTAAAACAGCTGCGAAGTCTGCTGTGAAAGCTCCTAGGAAAGCTGCAGCAAAGACGAGCGCATCCGCCAAAGCCAACGGCAAAAAAGTTGCTGCCCCGGCTAAGAAAGCTCCGGCAAAAAGAGCCGCTGCACCGAAGGCTTCCGCCAAAAAAGTGCATTAATGGCAAGCGCAGCGAAAGTGGACGATCAGGTATGAACGAATGGTTCAAGGCCTGACAAACGCATTTTGCGGTCCACTTTCGCCAGCGGCCTTGGCGGATATTTTTCAACCGCTGCTTTGATTTGCGCAATATGCTCCGGCGTTGAGCCGCAGCACCCTCCGATGAGATTGATCAGTCCGTCGCGCGCCCAGGGCTCCAGCTTTGCAGCCATTTCCTCCGGGCTCTCGTCATATTCACCCATTTCATTCGGTAGACCTGCATTCGGATAGGCTGAGACCAGACAATCAGCCAGCGCTGCGATCTCGGCAACAGCCGGGCGCAAATGCTCCGCCCCAAATGAGCAGTTCAGCCCCATCGAGAATGGCCTGATATGGCGCATGGAGTACCAGAAAGCCTCCGGCGTCTGACCGGAAAGATTCCGGCCTGATAGATCGGTGATGGTGCCGGAGATCATGACCGGCAAGGTGACGCCGGTTGCCTCGAACGTTTCGAGGACCGCAAATCCGGCCGCTTTTGCATTGAGCGTATCGAAGACCGTCTCGATCATAATGGCATCGGCCCCGCCTTCGATCAGCCCGCGCGTTTGCTCTGAATAGGCGGCGACGAGCTGCTCGAAAGTGACGTTGCGATAGCCGGGATTATTGACATCAGGGGAGAGCGAAGCGGTCCGGTTGGTCGGGCCGATGGCGCCGGTCACGAAACGCGGGCGGTCCGGCGTTTTTTCGGTCCAGTGATCCGCGGCCTCGCGCGCAAGCCGCGCGGCCTCAACATTGATCTCGAAACTCAACTCTTCCATGCCGTAATCAGCCATCGAGATCGTTTGTGCGTTGAAGGTATTGGTCTCGGCAACATCGGCGCCGGCCTCGAAATAGGCATCGTGGATTTCGCGAATGATTTTGGGCTGCGTCAGAACCAGGAGATCATTGTTGCCTTTGACGTCCGAGGGCCAGTCCGCAAAGCGCGTTCCGCGATAGCCAACCTCGTCCAGCTTGTAACGCTGGATCATCGTGCCCATTGCGCCGTCAAGGATCAGAATGCGTGCGCCGGCTGCGCGTTTGAGGGCCTCGATACGGTCTTCGCGGCTCATCTTATTGTCTTTCTTTTGAAGCATTGAGGTTCATTCCCCTTGAGCGGTCACTTAAGCGTTCACGTGAGCTTTCACGCGATAGCCCGGCTCGGCTCGGCGCTCTGGTGAGCGCTTGCGTCTTCGTGCGAGCGAATGCCCAGAAGATGGCAGATCGCGTAGACCAGGCTGGCTCGGTTCAGCGTGTAGAAATGAAAATCGCGCACGCCCTGTTCGAGCAGTCCGAAAACCTGTTCGGCGGCGACTGTGGCGGCGATTAGATGCGTCGTCTCCACATCGTCGTCGAGACCGTCGAAGCGCTCTGCGATCCGTGCCGGGATCTTTGCCCCGCATTGACCGGCAAAACGCGACACCTGAGTGAAATTATGGATTGGTATGAGGCCGGGCACGATCGGCACATCGATGCCAGCGGCGCGAACCGCATCGACATAGCGGAAATAATGGTCGTTATCGAAGAAGAATTGCGTGATTGCGCGGTTTCCCCCGGCATCGATTTTTGCTTTCAGATTATCGATATCGGCGGCGACGGTCGGGGAGTCGGGATGTTTTTCAGGGTATGCGGCGACGGAAATCTCAAAATCACCAATTGATTTGATACCCCGAACCAAATCAGCAGCATTGATGTAGCCGCCGGGATGCGGCGCATAGGGCTCGCCCGCTCCGCCGGCAGCGTCGCCTCGAAGCGCAACGATATGGTGTATGCCGGCGGCCCTGTAAGCGCGGATCACCGCGTCGATTTCCTCGCGCGTGGCTCCGACGCAGGTCAAATGCGCGGCCGGGTGCAGCTCCGTTTCCTTAACGAGCCGCTCAACCGTTGCGTGGGTCCGCTCCCGGGTCGAGCCGCCTGCGCCGTAAGTGACGGAGACAAAGCGCGGGCGCAAAGGACGCAGCTTTTCGATGGCCGACCAAAGATTGGATTCCATCTTGGCGGTTTTGGGCGGAAAAAATTCGAAAGAAACGCCGATATCTTCGGATACGCCCGCCATCTGATGGTCTTTCATACGATCTGTGCTCATATTTACCCTCCCGAAAGCGTTTGTGCGCCGTCACGGCTGTTATTGACAAGCTCAAGCAATTTGGTCGCAAGCCAAAGGGAGACCGTCAGTTTGCCCTTGCTGCCTGTTGGGGGGCTAACCTCTTCATATTGGCCGAAATGCAGCCCGCTTTTGCGCAGCCAGTTATTGACGAGGTCGCGTTCCAGCCCGAGCCTGCGATGCGCATAATCATCGCGCATGGCCTCTATCGTGTGAGGCGCAAAATCTACGATAAGGAGTTGCCCTGATGGTTTGAGGATGCGCGCCGCCTCGGCCACCGCTTTGCCCGGCTCTTCGAGAAAATGCAGCACCTGATGGATGATCACGGCATCGGCGGCATTGTCTTCGATCGGCAGATTGTAGATGTCGCCGACGCGAATTTGCGCGTTACGCACACCGCTGCCGGCCAGCCGCGCCCTTGCATGAGAGAGCATTTCGCGATTGACGTCGAAACCGATCAGCGATTTTGCACGCGGCGCGAAAAGCTCAAGAATGCGGCCTGTCCCCGTGCCGAGATCGACCAGGACATCGAATGGGCCGTCGCCCAAGGCCGCCAGCATCGCCTCCTCGACGGCGGCTTCCGGCGCGTGATGCGTACGGATTTCGTCCCAGGCGGCGGCATGCATTTCGAAATAGGCCTGGGCCGCCTGAATTTTCTCCAGACGTATGGTCTCGGCGCGCGCGAAGTCGCGGGCAATCAGCGGATCGTCCTTGTTGAGCGCGCTCAGGAGCGGCGCCAGCAATATCGCATTCGGGCTTTGCTCCGAGAATCGGTAAAATACCGAGCTGCCTTCCTGAAAACGCTCGATAAGACCGGCATCTGTCAGAAGCTTGAGGTGACGGCTCAGCCGCGGCTGGCTCTGGCCAAGAATCTGCGTAAGGTCTTTGACGTTAAAATCGCCCCGCCCGAGCAATAAGAGCAGGCGCAGGCGGGACGGTTCACCCGCCGCCCGGAGAATATCGACCAAAACTGTCGATGAAACGCTCTGTTCCATAAGTTCGCTTGTTTTTGATATAAACATATCTTTATATCCTTTTAAAGCGTGCTCCTGTCAAGACGGATAAATTGGACCTCGGCGTTAACGTCTGATTAACTATCGCAGCTTAATCCTGGGTGACAGCTCTGGGTTGTGCCTCCGTCGGCGCCGCACCCGCCTGTTTTCGCTGTATTGCGTTCATTGTTTTGTATTTCAGTTGCGTTTCGAAGGTTTCGTTCATGACCGCGTCCCAATTGTGCCTGTCGCGTTTGCGTAATCAGATCCTCGCCGATGATTGTTTAGCGGCGTTAAAAAAAATCCCTGAAGCTTCGGTCGATCTCGTTTTCGCCGACCCGCCCTATAATCTTCAGCTTTCGCGCGATTTGCTCAGACCCAACAATACGCGCGTCGACGGCGTCCACCAGGATTGGGACAAGTTCAACGGCTTTGAAGCCTATGATGCATTCTGCCGGGCCTGGCTTGGCGAATGCCGGCGCGTTCTCAAGCCGAATGGCGCGAGCTGGGTCATTGGCAGCTATCACAATATTTTCCGGCTTGGCTGCTCCCTTCAGGAGCTCGACTATTG
>CAZMAC010000051.1:5006-12034 GCA_964564085.1 uncultured Hyphomicrobiaceae bacterium | reverse complement strand
GTGAACGAGCTTGACCGCTACCGGGACTCAAATGTTAAATTCGCTCCACTAGAGCTAAACTGTGATGCTAAATAACGAAGATAATTTTGAAAATCGCAATTATTGATCTTTGAGCGGTTGCAACAATCGGTTGTATAGCTGATCGGCAAGATTGGAAAATTTTTATATAATTCAGTCTTGTTTTCGAAGGGTGGCTTTTCTTTAAGCCACAGTGATTGTTTTTTTGATGTAAGATCAACCGAATAAGATCACGAAATTCAAACGATCATGACCGACATTCCGCAACATGGGAACGCCGATCCCTTCTACGAACTCGCGGAAAGCACCGCGACAACGATTGGGAATGAATTTTTGGCCGCCGTGGTCAAAAATCTGCACGGCATTATGCCCGTCAGCTTGTGCTTTATTGCGGGCAGGACAGAAGAGGATCAGGAGCGTGTAAGGGGACTCTATAGCTGGCGGGATGGCGTTCTCGGGTCGCAGCTTCAATACGATTTGGAGGGTACGCCTTGCAAGCCGGTTTATGACAATCAAGTTATCCTCGTGCCTGAAGAATTGGCTCAGAAGTTCCCGAAAGAACCTCCACACCGTCAAAGCTATTGTGGCGTTCCGATCAGAGACAATACGAATTTCGTCATAGGCCATTTCGCGGTTATCGCGAATGAACCCGTCGATCAGCTTGAGCGCATTGAGGGCATCGTCCGCATCTTTGGCATGCGGATTGAGGCTGAGCTTCAACGCCTTGCCAGTGATGAAAAACGGGAAAGGCTCATTGAGCGTCTGCACCGCCAACAAGTGGCCGCTCTCCAGTCAAATAATTTCATGTCGCAAGTTCTGGCTATGGTTGCCCACGATTTGCGAAACCCGCTTTCCGCAATCATCGGCCGGGCGGAGTCGATTGACAGCGTTTTGAAAATTGCAGAGCAGGCGCCCGCGCAAGATAGCCTGAATGGAACGAAGGAGCGCGTTGCAAAATTTAGCGACTCGATCCTCAGCGCGGCTGTCCGGATGGAGCGGATGATTGCCGACCTTCTGGAGACGGCACGCAAGGAGACGATGAGTTTCACTCTGCGCCCTGAACAGATTGCGCTCAAAGATGCTGTGCAAGACGCTGTCCAACTGAGTCTTGAAGCAGCAGCAAGGAAAAATATTCAAATCCGCGAGGATTATGGCGAGTCTATCTTTGTCTTCGCCGACGAAGATCGGCTGGTGCAGGCGGTTTGCAACCTTATCAGCAATGCGATCAAATATTCGCCCGCGAACACATTCGTGAGGGTCTCCACGCGCTGTGATGCCGAACAGGACTTTAATGAGGTCATCGTTGCGGATGAGGGCGCGGGAATGACCGAAGAAGATCTCGCCCGAGGTTTTCAGCCCTTTCAAACGCTGTCGGCGAGGCCAACAATGGGCGAAACGTCAACAGGCTTGGGTCTGACAATCGTTAAATCCATTGTCCAGGCGCATGGCGGAAGCATTGTCGCCCAGAGTGACGGCAAAGATAAAGGAACGACCATGCGCATCAAGCTGCCCCCTCGAAAATCCGAAAGCGAAGCCGAATTTTCATAAGGTCTTAAATGAGTTAATTGCTCAAGCAAGCAATATGCGGTTTTCTCACTCCTGCTCTGAACGCTAATCCCCTCGTGCTTGCGAAACGACGCCGACTTCGGTGGCCGCCAGCATATCATCTTGCCCTCTCGCCAAAGGCCCGCTATTGGCAGCGCCATGAAACTTTATCGCTCGATCGTGACAGTCAGCGGCTTCACGGCCATTTCGCGCGTCCTCGGCTTCACGCGGGACATGCTGATCGCGGCCGTACTCGGCGCAGGGATGATTGCCGATGCCTTCTTCGTGGCGTTCCGTTTGCCGAACCTGTTCCGGTCGCTCTTCGCCGAAGGCGCGTTTAACGCAGCCTTCGTTCCGCTGCTGACAAGACGGTTGCAGCAGGACGGGATCGAAAGCGCGAAACGCTTTGCGGAGGAAGCACTGGCTGTGCTGCTGACAGCGCTGCTGATTGTCTCGATCCTGGCGGAAATCGCGATGCCATGGCTCGTCACTCTGATGGCGCCTGGCTTTACGGACGATCCGGAAAAGTTCGATCTGGCCGTTTTTCTGACGCGCATTACCTTCCCTTACCTGCTGTGCATGTCCCTGACAGCCCTTTCGGCGGGAATGCTGAATTCGCTCGGCAAATTTGCAGCCGCTGCGGCGGCGCCGATTATTCTCAATGTCATCGCCATCGGCGCGATGATCCTGGCGGCTTCGCTGGGCCTGCATGACCAGCCTGAAGCGGCGATGATCCTCGCCTGGGCGGTGTCCATATCGGGGTTTGCGCAACTGGCTGTGCTGACCTATATGGCGCGGCGTCACGGTATGGATCTCGGCCTTCGCAGGCCGCGCCTGACGCCTGGTGTCAAACGCCTCTTCCTATTGGCCGGTCCGGGCGTGCTCACCGCAGGCATCACCCAGGTCAATCTTCTGATCGGGACCATGATCGCCTCACTGCAAGCAGGCGCGGTGTCCTATCTCTATTATGCCGATCGGATCAATCAATTGCCGCTCGGACTTGTCGGCATCGCAATCGGCGTGGTGCTGCTGCCGGATTTGTCGCAGAAGCTCAGCGCCGGAAGCAGCGGCTCGGCGATGCACAGCCATAATCGCGCGCTGGAATTTGCCTGGTTTTTGACCGTGCCCGCCGCAGCTGCGCTCTGCATCGTGCCGACGCCGATCATTCAGGTTCTGTTCGAGCGCGGCGCGTTCACGGCAAACGATACGCAGGCCGTCTCCGCGGCCTTGACCGGGTTTGCTGTCGGCCTGCCCGCTTTTGTGATGATCAAGGTTTTTCAACCCGGCTTTTTCGCGCGTGAGGATACGAAAACGCCGATGATCTATGCCGGGATCAGCGCACTCGTGAACATTACAGGCTCGCTTGCCATGTTTTTCTGGCTCGGCCATGTCGGCATTGCGATTGCGACAAGCCTAGCCGCCTGGACGAATGTAACTTTGCTGGGAACGACACTCCTGCGCCGCGGCCATTTTCGTCCCGATGCGGCTCTAAAAAAGCGGGGCAGCATGATCTTGCTGGCGAGCGTGATCATGGCGCTGGCGCTTTGGGGCGCAGCCGGTCCCTTCGATCCCCTCTTTGCGCCCAGTAATGGCATTCTCGTTCAGATCTTAGCTCTTGGCATAATGGTTGCGGGCGGTGTGCTGATTTACATCCTCGCAGCGCAACTGACCGGAGCCATCAGCGCAAAGGCGCTTTGGAATGCGGTTCGTCGCGGCTAGATCTTCGCAAATCTATTGGTCGAAGCTGTAAAGGCTTTTAAAGGCTTGCACCTTCGGTAAAGCCGCGCGATAAGCCGCCTCTGGAGGCTCATGCGATGAAACTTGAAAAACGTGTTTTTTCCGGCGTTCAGCCGACCGGCAATCTGCATCTGGGCAATTATCTCGGCGCCATCGTCAAATTCGTCGAGCTGCAAAAACAGGCGCCGTGTCTGTTTTGCGTGGTCGATATGCACGCGATTACGCAATGGCAGGAGCCGGACGAGCTTCGCCACAGCACGCGCGAAGTGACCGCCGCCTTCATCGCGGCAGGCATCGATCCGGAAAAGCACATTATTTTCAATCAAAGTCAGGTCTCCGGCCATGCGGAACTGGCCTGGATTTTCAACTGTGTTGCGCGAATGGGCTGGCTCAACCGTATGACGCAGTTCAAGGAAAAAGCCGGCAAGGACCGGGAAAACGCCTCGGTCGGTCTCTTCGCCTATCCCTGTCTGATGGCGGCCGATATTCTGCTCTACCGGGGAACACACGTTCCTGTCGGCGACGATCAGAAGCAGCATCTGGAACTGGCGCGCGACATTGCGCAAAAATTCAACAATGATTTTGCCGAAAGCTGCGCGGCTAACGGCTTTAAGGACGGTTTTTTCCCCCTGCCCGAGCCGCTTATTTCCGGCCCGGCGACCCGCGTCATGTCGCTTCGCGACGGCACCAAGAAAATGAGCAAATCCGACCTCTCCGAAATGAGCCGCATCAATCTGACTGACAGCCCGGAAGACATCGCTAAGAAATTCAAGAAGGCAAAGACCGATCCGGAGCCATTGCCGTCCGAGGCCAAAGGCCTCGCAGATCGCCCCGAAGCTGAAAATCTTGTCGGTATTTACGCCGCGCTATCGGAAACCAGTAAAGACGATGTCCTGAAAAACTTTGGCGGGGCGCAATTCTCAAAGTTCAAGACCGCCCTCATCGAGCTGTCCGTTGAAAGGCTCGGCCCGGTTGCGTCCAATATGAAACGTATTTTGGACGATCGCGCCTATATCGACACGATTCTCAAACATGGGACTGAGCGCGCCCGCAATCTCGCCTCAGAACACTTGCGAACCGTCAAAGACATAGTAGGCTTTGTGCAAAGCTCATGATTCTTTGACAAGTGAGAGAAAAGCCATGCCAGACCGCAAAATTCGGAGGGTTTTTGAAGAAGGGCACCGGCGCAAATTTCTGGTCGTCGTGGATGAAACGCCGGAGTCGGAACTGGCGCTCGCATACGCCGCCCGCCGGGCGCGGCGAACGAAAGGCGATATCGCATTCTTATATGTGATCGAGCCTGCCGATTTCGAGCATTGGATCGGCGTTGCCGACGCCTATCGCGAAGAGGCGCAATCTAAAGCCAAGGCCGTATTCCGGCTGTATGCACGCAAATTGAAGAATTGGGGCTATGACGATATCGAAGCTGAGGAAATTATGCGCGAGGGCCCGAAAGCCGAGGAAATTAAAGAATTAATTCAGGAAGATCCCGACATCGCCATTCTGGTTTTGGGCGCGTCCGTTGAGTCATCGGGACCGGGCCCGCTCGTCTCCACGCTTGCAAGCGGAAAAAACGCAGGTGCTTTCCCAATTCCGATAACCGTGGTGCCAGGCTGCCTCACGATCGAGGAGATCGATGCCTTGGCGTAACTTGTGAACATTCCTAAACAATATGCGCCCTTGAACTCGCACCTCTGATGCCCTTACTATAATATAGAATAATTCTAATCTAGATGTAGAGTGGAGCCGCTCCTTGCAGCACGCTCAGTAAGAGGTCAGCAATGTTCATTCAGACCGAAGCGACGCCCAATCCGGCCACACTGAAATTCATTCCCGGAACGCAGGTGCTGTCCGGTAATGCTCGCGACTTTCGCGATCGCGACGAAGCGCAGAACGCTTCACCGCTGGCGGCGCGCTTGTTCGAAATCGACGGAGTCTCCGGCGTTTTTCTCGGAAATGACTTCATTTCAGTCACCAAGAGTGACGGAGAATGGCAGCATTTGAAGCCTGCCCTGCTCGGCGCGATCATGGAGCATTATCTCTCAGGCGCTCCTATCGTCACGGACGCACCGGCCGGTGACGGTCACAGTACAGCCGAAAATGGTGAAAACAGTGAGATCGTTGAGACAATCAAAGAGCTGCTTGACACGCGCGTGCGCCCAGCCGTGGCGCAAGATGGCGGAGACATCGTGTTTCACGGGTATGAAGAGGGCGTGGTCTTTCTGCACATGCGCGGCGCTTGCGCGGGCTGTCCATCTTCAACCGCGACCTTGAAGCATGGCATCGAAAATCTGCTGCGCCATTTCATTCCCGAAATCCAGGAAGTCCGGGCTGTCTGACGAAGGCAGCGGACAAAACCAGAGGTGTTCATGGCAGAACAGATTTCTGAAAACGCGCTCGATCAGATCTTCATGATGGCGCGAACCCATAATCGTTGGCTAGACAAAACCATTGAAGAAGAAAAGCTCCGCCGCCTTGTCGATATTATGAATATCGGGCCGACCAGCGCCAACACGCTCCCGGCCCGTATCATCCTTGTTCAATCGGATGAGGCCAAACAGCGCCTCGCGCCGCATTTAAGCGAGGGCAACCAGGAAAAAACACTCTCCGCACCCGTTTGCGCAATCATCGGGTATGATCTGAAATTTTACGAAAACATGTCTAAGACTTTCCCGCATAATCCTGGGGCGCGGGGATGGTTTGAGGGGAACGATCAGAAGATCGAAGAGACTGCGTTCCGGAACAGCTCGTTGCAGGGGGCGTATTTCATCATCGCGGCGCGCGCGCTCGGTCTCGATACCGGGCCGATGTCCGGTTTTGACAATGCCGGCGTCGATCGCGAATTCTTCCCCGATGGGCAGGTGAAATCCAACTTTTTATGCTCGCTCGGTTACGGCGATGAGTCGGCGTTGTTTCCGCGCCTTCCGCGTTTGAGCTTTGAGGAGATGGCGAAAATTATCTGACGGCGGCGCGTTGCTTCCTATCTGTTGCGGCATGCGCCTTGCGCCCTCAGCAATCCTCGCTTTATTTGACCGCTCATGACCATTCTTGCAATCGATACCAGCATGGCGGCCTGTTCGGCAGCTCTTCTGCTCACGGAACAGGTTAAGTCAATCCAACGCTGTGAACCGATGGCGCGCGGTCATGCGGAAATGATTTTTCCGATGATCAGTGCTGTCATGGCCGAAGGCGGTTGCAGCTTTAAGGCGCTCACGAAAATCGCCGTGACGCTGGGGCCCGGCAGCTTTACCGGCGTCAGAACGGGTGTGGCTGCGGCTCGTGGGCTTGCCCTCGCCGCGGGGCTGCCGATTGCCGGTGTCAGCACATTGGAAGTCATGGCGCGTGGTTGTGGCCGCCAGCTAGGCCATGCCGCGACGCCGGAGGATTTTGCCATTGCCCATGACGCCCGGCGCGGCGAGTTTTACGTTCAATGCTTCGAGGCAAACGGCAATCCCTTCAGCGAAGCCCAAGTACTCTCGTCCGAAGATGCTGTAAACGCTCTGCCCACGGATATCGCCTTGCTCGCCGGAAGCGGTGCCCCTGCTCTGCTCGCCGAAGGTGAACGTCAAGGCCGTAGTTTTCGCGCCGTATTGCCCAATCTTGTTCCGCAGGCTGCCGATCTCGCTCTTCTTGCCAGACATCTTGAGCCGCAAATCCAGCCGCCAGCCCCCTTTTATCTGCGTCCCCCCGATGCCCGCCCGCAGGCACCGGCCACGTCCGCGGTCGTG
>CAZMAC010000051.1:2090-4996 GCA_964564085.1 uncultured Hyphomicrobiaceae bacterium | reverse complement strand
ACAGCAAAACACTCGCCCGCATGCAATGAGCGCCCCTCTCTGCGGATCATGCCCACGCTCCCGGACGATGCCGAGGCGATTGCCGCCCTTCACGCAAGCTGCTTTGAGCGATTCTGGGATGCAAAAGATTTCCGGCGTTATGCGGGGAGCACGTCCTATTGCAGCTTAGTTGCCCGGCATCAAGAGGACTATGTCGGTTTCATTCTTGCCCATCACACCACCGGGGAGGGCGAAATCCTGACCTTTGGCGTTTCCCCGGACTATCGACGGCAAAGTGTCGGCTCGCTCTTGCTCAAGCAACTTTTGACGGCGCTGGCCGGGCATGGCGTTGAGACCATATTTCTCGAAGTCAGCGCAAATAACGCCGCCGCCCGTCAGCTCTATGAAAATTTCGGCTTTGAACGCGCCGGACACAGACCCGGTTATTACCGCAAGAGCGCGGGAGCCGAGGACGCGCTCATTCTGAGACGAGAACTTACCATAAGCACGGCTTAGGCCGCTTGGTACGCCAGCGGCGCAGAATTGCCGGTGCCGCCCCCATTCGCGTTTTCACACGTTGCTCACCACATTATTCCTTGGAAAACGGTCCCGGGTATTTTGCCGAGGTAGACTCAAAGGATCACTCGCCCTATCGTCTGTGATTAAGAGCAACCGATGTGGAATATGAGCTGGTTGCTTTAAGATTATGGAGTAGATCGACTTTTACATTTTATCGACTTAGATGGCATGTAGGCTAATGAGGCTATGCTGTGACGCTTGAAGATGCCGAAGTAATGCCGACAGACGCTATGTCGAAAATCGAAAGACTCTGCTCGGAGAAGGGCCTGCGCATGACCAAACAGCGCAGCGTCATCGCGCGGGTGCTTTCGGCTGCGACCGACCATCCGGATGTGGAGGAAGTCTATCGCAGGGCGAACCAGGTTGATAACGGGATTTCGCTTTCGACCGTTTACCGGACGGTGCGGCTCTTCGAGACCGAAGGTATTATTGACCGCCATGATTTCGGCGATAGTGGACGGGCGCGTTACGAGCGCGTGCGCAGCGAGCATCACGATCATCTGATCGATACCGAGTCAGGTCAGGTCATTGAGTTTAAGAATGAAGACATCGAAAAGCTGCAGGAACGCGTTGCCCGAGAACTTGGCTATGAGCTGGTCGGCCACCGGTTAGAGCTTTACGGCAAGCCGCTTAAGTGTAAGAAATAACGAATTACCGTTTGCTCCTACCATTTTTTCCGTACACTTAATTTATTGTTCCGACGCCGCCATAAGCAACACCCGATAGCCTCACCATATCTTCTTTCCAAGTGATCAGATCGTCTGTAGAGAACTCATTTAAATGACGATGGCCGCAGGCGCGGGCGAGGATCTGCATAAGCTCAGTCGAGGCCTTGAAGAAATTAGCCAACTGCTCAGCGGATTTATCGACGACCTGACGTGCGACCAGATGCGGTTTCTGCGTCGCGATGCCGACGGGGCAGTTATTGGTATGGCAGGCGCGCATTCCAAGGCAGCCGATGGCCTGGATCGCAGCATTTGAAACCGCGACCGCGTCCGCGCCGAGGGCCAGAGCCTTGGCGAAATCGGCAGGGGTGCGCAGCCCGCCGGTGATAACCAGCGTCACATCACGGCGACCCGCCCTATCGAGGTGATGGCGCGCACGAGCCAGAGCCGGGATTGTCGGTACAGAGATATTATCCCGAAAAATGATCGGCGCCGCACCCGTTCCTCCACCGCGACCGTCGAGGATAATGTAATCGACGCCGACTTCGAGCGCTGCGTCGATATCCTTTTCAATATGCTGGGCCGAGAGCTTATAGCCAATCGGAATGCCACCTGTCCGTGAGCGGACTTCATTTGCGAAGTCCTTAATCTGCGAAACTTCCGTCCAGTCTGGAAAGCGTGCGGGCGAAATCGCAGACTCACCTTCCGCAAGGCCGCGCACTTCAGCGATTTTCCCTTTGACCTTTTCACCCGGCAGATGGCCGCCCGTACCCGTCTTAGCGCCCTGCCCGCCTTTGAAATGAAACGCCTGAACCTCGCTGAGCTTGTCCCAGCTAAAGCCGAAACGCGCCGATGCCAGCTCGTAGAAATAGCGCGAATTGGCTTTCTGTTCATCCGGGAGCATACCGCCTTCGCCGGAGCAGATCCCGGTTCCGGCGATCTCCGCGCCTTTCGCGAGCGCAACTTTTGCCGGTTCTGACAAAGCCCCGAAACTCATATCGGATACAAAGAGCGGGATTTCCAAATGCAGCGGTTTTTGCGCATTGGGCCCGATGATTACCTCTGTGCCGACCGGCTCATCGTCAAGGAGCGGGACTTTATGAAGCTGTCCGACGACGAACTGAATATCTTCCCATGCGGGTAGCTCACTGCGCGGTACGCCCATCGCCTCGACAAGACCGTGGTGGCCGGTCTTGGTCAGTCCATCTTTTGCATAGGTTTGAATGCGCTTAACGAAAGGCTCGACCGCGTCACCATGAATATCCGCGTAAAGACCAAGATAGGTATCGCGATTGTAAGGCTGGGGATGCTCCGCCTCCCACGCACCAACCTCATCGGCATCGACATAAACCGCGCCGTTCTCAACCCAGGCGTTAAATTTCTGCAGCACTTCCTCATTGTTATATTCACTGACACCGCTATCGATCCGGTAATCCCAATGGTGAAGTCCGCAGATCAAATTGTCGTTATCATCGACAAAGCCGTCTGAGAGCAAAGCGCCGCGATGCAAACAGCGTCCATAAAGAACCGAAACCTGGTCGCCATAGCGGACGACAACGAGATCGACGCCGCCAACAACGGCGTAAGCAGGTTTGCGGTCCTCAAGCTGATCCCAGCTCGCAACAGATGTCGGCGTCATCAAAATCTCCCTTATGCGCTGACGCATTCACATAGTTTATGCGT
>CAZMAC010000051.1:0-1990 GCA_964564085.1 uncultured Hyphomicrobiaceae bacterium | reverse complement strand
GTCGGCGTCATCAAAATCTCCCTTATGCGCTGACGCATTCACATAGTTTATGCGTTAAGCGCCCTAGAGCAACGCGCGTCCAACCGGACGCGGACAGTTGATCTAACTGTTTAAAATAGATCAACTTTTCTGCGTTTTGGTGATTCCACCAAAACGCAGGTTGATCTAGCTTTTTGTTTATGCATTAATTTTGCCAAACTCCAACATAGCCTCCGTTTGGATCGATGCACGAATCGCTCAATACAGCTTCTGCCTGGTCGACCGGCCCCACAGCGATCGCAACAGCCGTGCCCGGCGCCTGCGGCTTTGTGTTCACTTCCAGAATACCATCGCGCAAACGAAGCCGATAGGTAACCAACTTTTCGGTGAACGGCGCGGGAGCGCAGCCATCTTCGAGGCGATATTCGTAGCCGTGCCAGGGGCAGACGATGCAGCCATTAACGACGCGACCTTCGCCAAGCGGCCCGTTTTGATGCGCGCACAGATTTGTGACTGCGCTTACGAGATTGCCGCTGCGGAAGACCGCGATCCGTTCGCCGCCTTCGGCTGAGACGATCTTTGCGCGATTTTTACCGATCAGCTCCGGCGGGCCGACAACCAGCCAGCCATCCTCGCGCACCGGGATGCCCTGATCCCCCTGCTGCTCGCGCCAGCCAGCCGCTAAATGCAGCGCGGCGACGATGGCGGCGCTGCCAATCAGCATGAACGGAATGAGCGGATTGCGATCATACTGCATGATACCGAGTGCAACATGCATGATTATGAAGCCATATGCGGCATAGACCGCCATATGGATCGTTTTCCAGGCGCGCGGCCCCAAAAATTCGAGCCAGAAATCGTGGCTGGTGACGGCCATAACCAGCATGATTATGAGAGCGCCGATGCCAAGCGCCTTAAACGGAAAGCCGATGAATTTCAGATAATCTTCCGTCTTTGACAATTCGGTCAGCAGGCTTGGAAGCGCGTTTTGCGCCATATACCACTCGATCATGAGGCCGGCATGGATGAGCGCGATAAAAAATGTCAGTACACCGAAATGGCGCCGGTTATAAAGGAGTGGTTGCAGGCTCGGGAACAGCCGGGCGAGCGGACCGATGGCTAGAATAACGCTCAACATCAAAAAGGCGCATGATCCGAAGGCGCGGATATAAGTGTCTACGGCTTCAAGATAATTCTGGTTCGGATATTGCTGAAAGCTGACATAGGCGAAGACGGCAATGTAGCTCGCCACCGCTGCGGATAGAATTCCATCATAGACGATCTTGGCACGGTTCCATTGAACCGACTTGAAGGCCACGCTCATTGGCCAGCCTCCTGATGGGTTTGTGTCTGCGCAGATTTTGGCGGTGGCCTGAGCGCTAGAGCCGTCGTCAGAGCGATCAGCAAGATCGGCGCCAATATCAGCCATAAATAACGGTGCGCCCGCCGATGTCCCCGTCTCATGCTCCAGCCCTGCCGCGTATGAGCCGGAACAGCACATAGGGCCATAGCAGGATTGAGGCCGGGATCAGCAGGATGCGCGCGCCAATCGTTGCCGGACGGGGAACGGCCAATACACGGTCAAGCCCAAAGACGACGAAGCCCAAAGCGACAATCAACCCTGCCGCAAAATAAGCGCCAGCGGCATAAAGCACAGCCATAGCGTTTGCCCCCCAAACCTGCCCTCCAGATTACAAGGATCTTGTATCGATTCGGCCCAAAATCATCGCAATCTGTTTCAATTGTTGAAAGCGGGACGATCAGACGGACACGCATACGGCGTTTTCCTCGTCCCTCTCAAAGCAACAGCCCAGCGAGCAGATAAATTCGGTTGAGACGCTGCATGCCCCGAGGAACCTACTGCTATCAAAGCGCTTTTTGAAGCGGATTTTGTACCAGCAAGACTATTTGGAAGAAAATAGAACAAGCTTATGGAAAGATTGGGATTTTGTCGTCTAAAGCGCTAGTGGAGCGACTTTGACATTTGATACCCATTCGCAGCACGCTTCGT
>CAZMAC010000050.1:5123-12054 GCA_964564085.1 uncultured Hyphomicrobiaceae bacterium | reverse complement strand
ATTCAAACATTTGTTAATGAGGGCGCCGCAGATGGGATGCAAATGTTTGAATCGAACCACTAGAGCATTTTCAGGAAAAGTGGGAACCGGTTTTCCGTCCGATAATGCGACAAAACAATAAGTTAGAGCGCGTTCATGTCTCTGGTTAAACTGAACACGCTCTAGAATAGGTGAGCTGATATATGGCGATCATGGACAGGCACAATCCTTCAGCGCGACAGCCCAGGCCATCCGCTCAGATTCGCAAGCTCCATCCGGAGCAAGTCCGCCGCCAGCCAGCCGCAGGTGTTGAAAACCAGCTTTCCGCCTCCGGGCTCGTAAAAAGCTTTAAACAGCGCACCGTCGTACGCGGAGCCAGTTTGATGCTGCGAAAAGGCGAAGCCGTTGGCCTTTTAGGACCGAACGGCGCTGGCAAAACGACCATATTTTATATGATCACGGGCCTCATAAAACCGGACCAGGGACAGGTCATCATCGACGGCCACAATGTGACGAAGCTGCCCATGTATCGGCGCGCCCGTCTCGGGATCGGCTACCTGCCGCAGGAAGCGTCTATTTTCCGGGGGCTCACGGTTGAGCAGAATATCCGCGCCGTCCTTGAGGTCGTGGAGCCCAATCGGCGAGAACGGGAGCAGCAACTCAGCTCGCTTCTGGAAGAATTCCGCATAGCCAGATTGAGAAAATCACCTGCCATGGCGCTGTCCGGTGGCGAGCGACGACGCCTTGAAATAGCGCGCGCTCTTGCGAGCCGTCCGTCCTACATGCTGCTGGACGAGCCCTTTGCCGGCATCGACCCGATTGCAATCGGCGATATCCGTGCCCTCGTTCGCCATTTGACGCAGCGCGGTATCGGTGTTCTCATTACAGATCATAACGTTCGCGAAACTTTAGAGCTGATCAATCGGGCTTACATCATTTATGATGGAAAAGTACTGACCGAAGGAACACCTGCGGAAATTGTCGCCAATGAGGATGTCAGACGCGTCTATCTAGGAGACATGTTTTCGCAATAAGCCCAGTATAAGCGTCTTCGAGTAAAAGGTGGATGTGAAGTCTTGCTTCAGGCAAAGCTAGAATTCAGGCAGACGCAGTCGCTCGTTATTACTCCGCAGCTGCAACAGGCCATCAAGCTTTTGCAGCTGTCCAATCTCGATTTGCTTAACTACCTCGAACGAGAGATCGAGCAAAATCCCCTCCTGGAATGGGAAGATAAAAGTGCAGACACGTCCATTGGCGGTGATGGTGCGGCAGCATCAGAGCCGGAAATCGCCGATGAAAGCCCTCGTTCCGATGAGCTAACGCTCGATGGCTTTCATGAAGCAGCCGAGCCCTTCGAGCACGCCGCCCCGGGCGCAAGCGGTGGTGACAATGTTTCTGAGGCTCCCGATTATGGACCGCCGGCGAATTTTGAGACGCTTTCACTCAGATCAGGAAATAACGGCTCTGCAAATGACGATTACGCTCGGGCGGAAGATTTTACGGCCGCCCAGACAACCTTGCGCGACCATCTCCGGCAACAGCTCCATATTGCGATCGTTGACCACACTCGGCGTCTCATTGGAGAATATCTGATCGATTTGATCGATGACGCCGGATATCTGCACGAACCGCTGGAACATGTCTCAGACCGGCTCAACGTCGAAGCGGGCATCATTGAAGGCGTCCTGCGTGCCATCCAAAAGTTCGAGCCTGTCGGCGTCGGCGCCCGCTCACTCGCTGAGTGTCTTGCCATTCAGCTGAAAGAACTCGATCGCTTCGATCCGGCGATGGCAAAGCTTATCGATCATCTCGATCTGCTGGCGGATCATGATTTTGCAGAATTGCGGCGTCTTTGCGGGGTTGATCAGGACGATTTGGCAGACATGATTGCCGAAGTTCGTGCGCTTAATCCCCGGCCAGGGCTGGATATTGGCTTTTCCGCCGCAAGTAGCGTCATTCCCGACGTACTTGTCGAGCGCGACCGGTCAGGGGTTTGGAACGTTCAGCTTAACGGCGACACGCTTCCGAAGATTTGCGTCAATCAAAGCTATTACCATGCTGCAAAGCGCCTCGTGCGTTCGGAAAAAGATAAAAGCTATCTCAGGAACTGCATGACAACAGCCAATTGGCTGGCTCGAAGTATCGACCAGAGACGGCGCACCATGGTGAAGGTGGCGTGCGAAATTGTACGCCAGCAGGAGGCATTCCTGGAGCATGGCGTTCAAGGTCTAAAGCCGCTTGCTCGCAAAGACGTTGCCGAACGCATTGGTATGCATGAATCCACTGTAAGCCGCGTTACTTCGAATAAATATATGCAAACACCACGCGGCACATTCGAATTGAAATATTTTTTCACATCCGCAATTCAGGCAAGTGGGAATGGAGACGCACATTCCTCTGAATCGGTCAAACATCGAATTAAAGAGCTGATCGATAATGAGTCCCCGTCGCAAATTCTGTCGGACGACAAAATCGTTACGATGCTGCGGAATGAGGGTATCGATATCGCTCGGCGTACAGTCGCCAAATATCGTGAGGCCATGGGTATTTTTTCATCGACCAGGCGCAGACGAATGAAAAAGGCTTCTTCTAACGCTTTTTCACAAGCCAGCCGATGAGACGGATCACTGGTTGGGCAAGATGGCGGATTACGATCCCTTCAAATCGTCAAACTCGGATGGCATTATTGTCCTGTTTGACATCGCAGAAGCTGTAGAATACCGTCCGCGACACGAGACAGGTCAGCATGGAGATACCATCCAGGTCGGATTTTCAGCTCAATAATTTAAGCGATCAAATAAAAATGAGCATTCAAGTTACAGGAAAAAATATTGATCTTGGAGCCCCACTTCGTACTTACGTTATGGAAAGTCTTGAAAAGGCATTAGAAAAATACGATAGCAGGGGCGTATCGGCACACATCTTTATCGAAAAAGAGCACGGCCAATTCACAACCACCTGTATTGTCCACTTATCATCCGGCCTTTCCTTACAGGCGAAAGGAACCGGTGGTGAGGCGCACCCGAGTGTCGATGAGTCGATCGAGCATCTGGAAAAACGTTTAAGGCGGTATAAGCGCAGATTAAAAGACCACCATCAAACGAGCAGCGCCAAATCAGGCATAGCGCCAATGGCCGCTGTGGATTATGTTATCCACCACAATGATGAAGAAGAGGAAGCCGAGGAAAAGGACTTCGCCCCTGCGATCGTAGCGGAAACGCAAACGGAAATTCATGAATTGTCAGTGGGGGACGCGGTTATGGCCATGGATTTGGCGGAAAGACCATTTTTAATTTTTAAAAATGCGAGCCATGGCCGGCTTAATGTTGTCTATCGGAGAGATGATGGCCATATCGGCTGGATCGATCCCGGTGGGATTTCAGCGCAAATTGATCGCACGAATTAGGTTTAAACCTGATTCACTTTTGCAGTCACGTGACCGTGTTGGAAAGACAAATGGATCTGAGCGATCTCATAACACCTCATGGTGTTATTCCGGCGTTAAAAGCGGCGAATAAGAAGCAAGCTATTCAGGAACTCTCGGTTCGAGCGTCAAAACTGACTGGAATCGATGAACACGAGATCTTTAACACTTTGCTTCAACGCGAGCGGCTTGGTTCGACCGGCGTTGGCAACGGAATCGCGATTCCGCATGGCAAAATCAACGCCCTCAATCACATTGTTGGCCTGTTCGCTCGTCTCGAAGAACCGATCGATTTCGAAGCAATCGACGAAGAGCCGGTTGATCTAGTTTTTCTGCTCTTAGCGCCCGAGGATGCCGGCGCAGATCATCTTAAGGCTCTGGCGCGCATTTCCCGCCTCATGCGGGAGGCGACAGCGGTTGAAAAGCTCCGGTCATCTCGCGAAAAGGAAGCCCTTTACGCCGTGTTGACCGAGCCACTCGCTTCCCACGCTGCTTAGATAGACATTAAAAAGGGCGCTTCCAGCGCCCTTAAGCTTTTTAGTGAACGCTGACCGGCTCCAGATTGTGCTCTTTCGCATTCTCGACGGCCGCGAAATGCGTATCCGTCAAGGCAAGAGGCGTCCCGTCCGCGGCGTGAACCGCAAAAATCGTGATCCCGTTGGGTAAGCCTTTCAGCTGAGGGTAGGACTTCTCAGCCTCCTCAGGGCTCAAGGTCTTGATGTAAGCGATTTCGCCGTCGCCTAGCGCCGCGAACTCGATCTCCGACATGACAACAGGAGCAGCAATATTGTACTCATCATACGGCATGATCGTTTCTCCTCCTATTGACATGAAACCCCAAGATTTCTTAACCACTCTAGAACGTTTTTCACTCTGACAAAATCGGAATGAGACCTTATGTCTTAAGATGGGATTTGCGACACTGTTCCCAATCAAAGACGATCATAACCGAGTCCACTATAATTGGCCCTTAATTGAACGTATCGAAAATGTGTATTCAAATTTGAATGAAGCAAATTTCATGCCAGAAGACCCTTGTTGAGCTTAATACCACCATAGATTCACGCATTCAGCTCCATTTCAGAGCCCCACATGAAGACCTGGGAGATGGGCATGGCATTTTCAAAAAGTTGAAGTCAGCGCCAACCCTGCTTTGGATAAGCGCTTCTTAATCCCTCTAAAATCTGCTTTGGATTTCCCTGACATCTAACATTTTATATAAGCAGATAGCCAATCCGTTCAAGGAAGGTGTCATATCAATTATTCAGGCAAATAGACTGACACCATCCAAGATTTTTTCTATATCATCTATGTGACAATAGGTAGAACATTTTATGTTTTTCTACGCCTCTAAAATTATTTGGTTTTTTATTCAACCCTCAACATTATTACTTTTATTCTTTCTTGTTGGACTTTTTCTATATTTCAGAGGGCGCACGAAATCGGCGATACGCATTCTTACTGCGGCCATCGTCATTTATGCCGTCGTTGGATTCTCGCCTTTAGCAAACGCCTTGTTGCTATCACTCGAATATCGCTATGCAAAACCGAATATTGAAGACGCATCCAATATCGATGGGATCATCGTGCTGGGCGGCGTCATTGACTCCCTGGTGTCAGCCGGCCATGAAGAAATCGCGCTAAACGAAGCTGCAGAGCGCCTGACGGAAGCCGCCGCCCTTGCCTATCGTTTTCCGAATGCCCGTATTGTGATGTCTGGCGGCGACGGTGCATTGATCTATCGCAGCACGGACGAAGCGAATATTGCCGAACGGTTTTTTACACGGATTGGTATAAATCCGTCGCGTATTCTCCTTGAAACCGAGTCGCATAACACATGGCAGAATGCGATCTTTACGAAAAAGCTCATCGCGCCAAAACCGGGCGAACGCTGGTTACTTGTGACATCGGCCTTCCATATGCGCCGCGCCATGGGATGCTTTCGCGCGGCCGAATTTGATGTGATTCCGTGGCCGGTCGATTTTCGAACGAGGGGCGCCGAAGACCTGCTGCGTTTTTCACCGCGCCCCTCGACGGCCTGGCGGCGCATCGATCTCATAGCGAAAGAATGGGTCGGATTGATCGCGTATTATCTAACCGGACGGATTAAATAAGCAGACTCATCATGACGATGCCCAGCGCGCCGAGAGAATGTTCTGAAGCTGCCCGTAGCCCCGCTGATAGGCGAGACTCGTGGCGCGTTGCGCTTCGAGCCAATGCGCTTCCGGCTGTCGCTCGGCGAGCACTTGCGAGATCTCGACCGTGTCGAAACCACAGCTTCGGGCCAGCGCATATTGATCAGCGATAAGATGACCCGTCGCCCGCAGCTCGCTGTCAAAGCCAAGCCGCCGCAGCCGCGTTGCAATCGAATAGCCTCGCCCGTCTGCCGCCTTCGGGAAAAGAACCGAAATCAGATCGAGCTTACCGAACCAAGCGGCGATTTCATCGGGATCGATGTCGTTAGAGATCTCGGCGCCAAGTGCATGCCCGGCATCGGCGAGACTTGCCCCTTTTTCAATCAGCATGCTGAAGGGAAGCAACAGCTTTGCCTGCGCCGCAAAGCCGGAAAGATCGTCTTCCGCAGCCGCCGGCCTCACCCAATCGTCGGAAACGAAGTGTCCGTCCCTAATGAGCGGCATAAAGCGCCTCTTTCATAACACTATGCCCAAGACGGTGATAAGTCTGCTTGAACGTCTCCCCGTCGTCACGTTTTTGCAGGTAAAAGTGGATCAGCCGCTCAATCGCATCGGTGACGCCGTCTGCCGGGAAGCCAGGACCGGAGCGTTCGCCGATTGCAGCGTTGTCGGACGGATCGCCGCCAAGCGTGATCTGGTAAGCTTCGGCACCAGTCTTCTCCAGGCCGAGAATTCCAATGTCGCCGACATGGTGGTGACCGCAGGCATTGATGCAGCCGGAAATCTTGATGCGGACCTGCCCAATCTTTTCTTGCAGGACCGGATCGGCAAAACGCTCTGTAATTTCCTGTGCGATCGGGATCGAGCGGGCTGTCGCAAGCGCGCAATAATCAAGGCCGGGGCAGGCAACCACATCGCTGATCAGTTCAGCATTTGCCGATCCCAGCTCAGCCTCCGCCAAATCCTGCCAGAGATTGAAGAGGTCCGATTTCTTCACATTAGGTAGGACAATGTTTTGTTCGGCGGAGACGCGCAGCTCATCCAGACTGTATCTCTCGCCGACATCTGCAAGAACACGCATTTGGTCCGCTGTTGCATCTCCCGGTGCGCCGCCGGTCGGTTTCAACGCGACGACGGCAATGGTATAACCCGGTGTCTTATGCGGTCGAGTATTGACGCGGACCCAGCGAGCAAAGGCCGGATTGGCGCGCATCGCGGAATTCAGCTCATCACTGTCAGCGGGAAGCGTCTCGTAGTCCGGCGGTGTGAAAAACGCCTCGATGCGGCTTAGCTCTTTTTCGACCGGCACAGACTTATCCAGCGGGATGTGTCTGAATTCTTCTTCAACCGCATTGCGGAAAGCATCACCACCTTTTTCGTGCACGAGGATCTT
>CAZMAC010000050.1:0-5113 GCA_964564085.1 uncultured Hyphomicrobiaceae bacterium | reverse complement strand
AACACCTGGGTTGTTGAGGTGTTCCTGAAAAAAAGCGTATAGGGCTTCCCTATTCTTCTTCGTATTTTCGTGCCTGCCAAAATCTTCTACGCGGCTAAAGTTTTCAGGTTTCCCGTAAGCATTATAGACGCGCATGATGGCCTCGACATAGCGCAACAGGTCTACCGCGGGCACGAAATCACAAATCTTTGTACCAATCATCGGCGTACGTCCAAGCCCGCCACCGGCCCAGACTTCATAACCCAGCTCGCCGTCATCGTTCCGCAAAACGCGCAGACCTATATCATGAAATTTGATAACCGCCCGGTCGGCCCTGGCGCCTGTCACGGCAATTTTGAACTTCCGTGGCAGGAAAGAGAATTCAGGATGATTGCTGGACCATTGCCGCAAGAGCTCGCTGGTGGGCCGTGGATCGGCGATTTCATCGGCCGCGACACCTGAATAAGGGTCGGCCGTTACATTGCGGATGCAGTTGCCCGAGGTCTGGATTGCGTGCATTTCGACGCTCGCCAGATGATCGAGAATATCGGGCACGTCTTTCAGCTTTGGCCAGTTGAATTGAATATTTTGCCGCGTCGTGAAGTGGCCGTAGCCCTTGTCGTAGGTTTCGGCAATTTCGGCCAGTTTACGCATCTGCTTCGCCGATAGAGTTCCGTACGGAATAGCGACGCGCAGCATATAAGCATGAAGCTGCAAATAGAGGCCGTTCATCAGACGAAGCGGCTTGAACTCCTCCTCATTCAATGCGCCCGACAGCCGCCGCTCGACCTGATTCCGGAATTGAGCGACGCGTTCGCGGACAAATTGATGATCGAATTCATCGTAGCGATACATGAATTACCTTTCGGCCACAATCGCTCGTGGCCACGTCTTTAGGTAGCATTATCCAATATTCGAGAATTCAGCCAAATCCGATGTAAGCAGACATTCCTCGGTCACCCAACGAATGTCTGCTTAGACTCCTTTGTTTTCGCAGAGTTTTTTCGCAAAACCGGAAGGGCCACTTTTGCGAACTCTGCTTAGTGCATCGATCCAAACGGAGGCGACAGCCGGAGTTCAGTAAAATTGATGCACAACAAAAACGCTAGTGCGCTGAAACATGAACCATGTGAATGTGTCAGTGCACTAGGCAGCCAATCGGCCGACCGAAACGGGACGTTCCACAATTTGGTCGGGCCAGAAAGACGGCCGCGCCCGGACGCGCATTTTTTCCCGGTAATGAATTGGCTCGGGAGATCCATATTCATCAATCTCGACGTCGACCAGATAAACGCCGACAACCTTGTTGCCGTCCTCGTCAGCACGCCCAAGCGATTCAAGGGACATTGCCTCTTCATTGCCGCTGGCAATTCGTGCCGCGCGATGGTCGCTCGTCCAACCGTTTTCGCCGAGGAAGATAGAATTACCTTCCAACAGGTGATTTGCTGTCACAATTTGATTTGCCGATTTCTTTGCCATCTGCCTCTCCGAACTCCACGCTCTGCGGTTTGATCGAAATTACTCACGATCGATGTTTCTGTCGAATTTTGTTTTCAAAAACGAACGCTAGTGATAAATTTATGCTCCGTTATCCCAGTTAAAGAAGCACGAAGCCGCTCATTTTCGCATTTCCGTGGGTAAATCCATTGTAAGACTCACAGCCGGAACCAAGGAAAACACAAAATTCCTATTAATCGTTCTTTTTATAGAACACTCTGAAGATGAGGTCATTGCACAAAAATGTCAACGAGAAAGACGGCATCGCCTGACGACGCGCCGCAGGTCACCGCAAAGCTCGGCAAAACCATCAACCGCCTGCGCCGCGGCTATAATTATTCGCTCGGCGATTTGTCCGAGCAGTCGGGTGTGGCAAAGTCGATCATTTCTCAAATCGAGAAGAACGAGACAAATCCAACACTGAGCACGCTCTTCAAGCTCGCCCGCGCACTCAATGCGCCGATTGAAGAAATTTTGCGCGGCGAGGATGCACCTGCCCTTATCGAAAAGCTCGGCCCGTCCGGAACGCCGCTGCTGGTGAGCGATGATGGACGTTGCCGTCTGCGAATTATCGGTTGGATCAAAACCGTGGAACTGGTGCAATGGTATTATTTTGAAGCCGAACCGGGCGGCGTTCTGGAGTCCGAGCCTCATCCGGCAGGGTCCGTGGAAAATCTGACCTTGCTGAGCGGGTCAGTTTCAATTTCGGTCGCCGATGAGACATTCGAGCTTGCTGCGGGAGAAACGGCGCGCTATGCGGGAGACCGTCCTCACCGTATTATCAATACCAGCAACGGGCAGGTAACGGCCCTGATGGTCAACCTGCTTGGACCCGTTTCGGCCGCAGGCCAATCGCTGGATCGTGGCGCAGCTTAGATTGGATAGTGACTTATGGACGCCGCTTTGCCGTTTTCGCAGGAATTTGTATTCACGCCGGGCGTCGCAGACGAAGTTGCGCCTGGACTCAGGCGAATTGTCGCCAATAACCCGAGCCCATTCACCTTCAAAGGAACCAACAGTTACATCGTTGGACAAGGCGCTGTTGCACTGATCGATCCCGGCCCGGATGATAAAGATCATCGGGACGCGATCATGTCAGAACTTGCCAAGCAGAATGAAAGCATCACTCACATTTTTCTTACTCATACACATAAGGATCACTCCGCCGGGCTTGCTCACTTTGCCCATGCAACGGGCGCCGAAGTTTTCGGCTATGGCTCTGACGCGGAAAACCGCGAAGTTACGAAGCTTAGTTCGAAGACCGAGGATTTTATCGATGCGGATTTTACGCCGGATTGCGCGCTCAGAGGCAGTGAACGTATTTCAGGCGGCAACTGGGAGCTGGAGGCGCTCTACACACCCGGCCACGCGCCGGACCATCTGTGTTTCGCTCTGAACGATGGCGAAAACCTGATTTCCGGCGATCATGTGATGGGTTGGAATACGACAGTGGTTGCGCCACCCGAAGGCGATATGGGCGATTACCTGCGCTCACTGGAGCTGCTGCTGACCCGGTCAGAGGACGTTTATTTTCCCGGTCATGGCGGCAGGGTCGATCAGGCGCAAAGACTGGTCAAAGCCTTTATCATGCATCGGCGATGGAGAGAAAACCAAATCCTCGAATGCCTGCAGGAGGGTTTTGAAACTATTGATTCAATTGTTCCCAGAATGTACGAAGGGCTCGCGTCCTCCTTGCGCGACGCTGCTGCTTACTCCGTGCTCGCACATTTGAAGCTCTTGACCGAGACCGGACGCGTTCTGACCGACTCTCAGCCGAGTCTGCACTCCCGTTACTGGATATCTGCCGCTCACGACTGACAGCGGCAGCACGTTCGCGCTGGAGGCGTTCGTCAATTCTGGCGTTTATGCGCTGTCTCTCCTTGACCTCCAACGCTTTTTTGCGGCGGATTTCGCGCAGGGCAATGACCCGCTGCATAGTCTCGTTCTGCTCGATCTCGTTTAGCCTTGTCTTGACTTCGGAGAACAGATCACGAACCCGATCGGCATTTCGGCCCAAATCGTGATCGCCATGCCGTGCCGATGCCCGGACGTCAACCCGCGCGCCATTGCCGACGCCCGACACGCGGATGGCCACATCGTCCGTGAAACCAAAAACCAAAGAGCGGTCCGTGGCCTCAATCGTGCCGATATTGCCGTTCGCCGGGGGATTTTCGGCAACGATACGCCAATTCAAATTCTTGACCGCTTCGCGCACCGCGCTGTAGGCGTCTTCCGTGGGACGATTTAAAGAAAGAGGTTTGATATCCGGATAGGCTTCGGTCTGCAGCTCGACGGTGGACCGTTGAAAAGCCGATGGATTAACGCCATCACCGGAACGAAGTTCGGCGATCCTCTTAAACGGAGGTGGGCTTTGCGTATCCGTGCTCACTTCATAAAGGCGCGGTAAGGACAGAAGGTTCGGCATAGACCAAAGCGGCACAGCAAGAACGAGCGCGCTCAAAAGAATACCAAAAACGGCTTTGCCTGCGCCTGTGAAGCCCTCATGCCAGATATTGCCAAGCGCAACGAAGCCTATCACAGCGGCGATGACGGCGCAGGCAATCGAAATTCCCGAAATCTGCATCGCAAGCGACGTCGGCAATTCGCCCAAGCGATGCACTCCGAAGGTCACCGCAAAAAGCGCGATCGAAAGCAGAGCAATCCTTCGGCTCCAAATCGCTTTTCGTGATTCATGCAGAAAATACCGCAATGCTTCGTCTCCGCTTTTCGCCCGATTTTAGCATCCCTGCGTTAATAAGAGCAAACAGGGTACTGGTCAGTGGCTTCACGCGAACCTGACACTGATCCTGTCTTATCATTAGAAAGTCTTCAGAAAAAGTATGTCCGATCCATGGCTCCAAACGGTGTAAGAGTGGCTGAGCGCCGAATAATTCCGGAACACCGGTTAACCCTCAGATAAATAAAAGAATAATCGACAAGGCAACAAGTGACGCAAGAACGAGATTGACGATACGGGCGGTCTCGGGGGTTCGGATGAGCTGGCGGATGCCGACACCAAACAAGCACCAGGCCGAGCAGCTCGGCAGCGTGACCATAGCGAAAACAGCGCCAATCAGGACAAGCTCAGCATAATAATTCCCGCCGATCGTCGTGAATGCGGGAATTGCGCTCACCGCGATCATCCAGGCCTTTGGATTGACCCATTGAAAAGCGGCAGCTTCCAAAAAGGTCAGGGGCCGTCCGCCCGCCTCTCCTGCATCCGCGCGTCCGGCCTGGGCAATACGCCATGCCAGATACAGCAAGTAAGCGGCCCCAACATATTTGAGAACGAGGTGAACCTGCGGATAGCGGGTAAAGACTTCGCCAAGACCGAAACCGACGGCGAAAAACATCACCGGAAAGCCCAGCGTAATCCCCAGAATATGCGGGATCGACCGCAGGAAGCCGAACGCAGCACCGGACGCCGTCATCATGACATTGTTGGGGCCGGGCGTTGCGGACGCAGCAAATGCGAAAACGATCAATGGCAGAACAGTTTCGATCATGCCTTACAGAAAATCGAAAGTTGTTTCGCAGACAAGAGAATTTTATGCCGGCATGAGTGCCATACCGGGAACGCAAGGCAGTGGCCTCGCGCGCAATTATCCAAACATTTGCAGAAAGGCCGGCTCTCCAG